>NZ_JAUZVL010000061.1:0-1101 GCF_031844545.1 Arthrobacter sp. AB6 | reverse complement strand
TTAACCGACGGGTCCCTTACACAGAAAACTTGACGCTGATACTGCCCGAGCTCACCCATCGCTACAGGAACTGGCTCGCTACCGCTTGACACACGATAGGAGCATCAGGCTCATATCGCAATGATCGCCTGGATCGGCGAGTTCGGTGACCTGGCCCGGATCGGCGTCGAGGGCACCGGATCCTACGGTGCCGGCTTGACCCGACACCTTGCCAAAGCCGGTGTCATGATCCTTGAGGTCGACCGGCCCGACCGGTCTGACCGCCGCCGTAAAGGCAAGGATGACGATCTGGACGCGATCAATGCAGCCCGCGCCGCACTGCATGGCCGACGCACCAGCATCCCAAAAAGCAAGGACGGCGCCGTCGAAGCTCTGCGCGTGCTGCGCATCACCCGCGCCCACGCGGTCCGGGAGCGCCGCAGCGCCCTGCAACTCCTTCGGATGTCGATCGTCTCCGCGCCGGAGGTGCTTCGCGACCAAGTCCGCCACCTGACCCGGATGCAGCTCATCCGCACCCTCGCTGCATGGCGGCCGGACGTATCGAACGCGACCGACCCCGTCACCGCCTACCGGGTCTCGATGAAGTCTCTGGCCCGCCGCTACTTGGAACTCACCGACGAGATAACCGACCTGGACGAGCTCATCAACCCCATCGTCGAGGCCCTCGCAGCCCAACTCCTCGAACGCGTCGGAATCGGCATCGAAGTCGCTGGACAGTTCCTCGTAACGGCCGGTGACAACCCCGAGCGGATGAAATCCGAAGCCGCATTCGCGATGCTCTGCGGCGCTTCACCCCTACCCGCGTCCTCCGGAATGACACAACGGCACCGACTCAACCGCGGCGGCGACCGCCAAGCCAACCGCGCCCTGCACCTCGCGGTCATCAGCCGGATCAGACTCGACCCGAGAACGCAGACGTACGTCGCGAAAAAGACCGCCGAGGGGCACTCCAAGATGGTGATCATCCGCTGCCTGAAGCGATACCTCGCCCGCGAGGTCTACTTCATCCTCAACCCCGGCCACCAGCACATCGTCCCGAACACCAGGCAACACCGAAACGCCGCTTGACACTTAGGAGAGCATCCAAGATTCCAGTACCAG
>NZ_JAUZVL010000060.1:0-1133 GCF_031844545.1 Arthrobacter sp. AB6 | reverse complement strand
ACGGTACTGGAAGCCCTGGTCTGAATGCACGACCGGATGTTGACCGGGTTCCAGGCAGGCGAGGGCTTGCTTGAGCGAAGAGTTGGTGAGTGCAAGGTTCGGGGACGGGCTAATCGAATGGGCGACGATCTGCCGGTCAAAGAGGTCCATGACCGGCGAGAAGTAGAGCTTCCGGTCGCCGACACTGAACTCAGTCACGTCCGTGACCCACTTCTGATTCGGGGCGGTGGCCTCGAACTCCCGGTTCAGCAGGTTAGGCGCGGCAGTGCCTTGTTCGCCTTGATAGGAGTTGTAGCGCTTCCTCCGCCGGACCTTGCAGGCCAGCCCGAGTGTGCGCATCAGCTTCAGCACGGTCTTCTTCGCGAGTATCCAGCCCTGCTTGAGCAGTTCCGTGTGGACACGGCGGTGCCCGTACCGGCCGTGGTTCGTCGTGAAGATCTCCGTGACTGTGGCCTTGAGGGCCTCTTGGGGGTCTGGAGCCTGGAGTCGTGACTGGTGATAGAAGAATGTCGATCGGGCAAGACCCGACACTTGCAGCAGAACAGGAAGCGGGAAGTCAGCCTTGAGGGCAGTAAGGGCCTGGACCCTCACCGTTGTTCTTGAGCCCTCAAGGCCCGCAATTTTCCCAGATAGGCCACTTCTGCCCGCAAACGCTCGTTCTCACGGCGCAGCCGCTCCAGCTCGGATGGTTCAACGGGCGGGGTGTCGGGCTTCCGAGGTCGGCCTTTTGGTTTTGGTCGCAAGGAGTCCGGGCCCTCAAGACGGTAGGCGCGCACCCACGTTCTCAGTAGGACCGGAGAGGACAGGCCAGCTTCTGCTGCCAAATCAGGGGCAGTCTCGCCGGCGAGGAACCGTTCGACCAAAGCGAGCTTGAATTCGAAAGAGTATGACTGTTTTGTCGGCTTGGTCACCAGAGCTCCTTGGCCATGAATCCTCCACCGCCGATACAGCCTCTTGACCGGCCAATTAGACACGCCCAACAGATTAGCTGTCGCCTTATCTGCAAGGCCTTTCTCAAACCACGCTACAGCCGCCTCACGCTGAGCCTCGGACAACGAACTATCTACACGCAAAAAACTGCTCCCCGGAAGTCAGAACTGAATTTCTCAGTCCAACTTCCAGGGAGCAGTTCA
>NZ_JAUZVL010000059.1:0-1162 GCF_031844545.1 Arthrobacter sp. AB6 | reverse complement strand
AACACAAAAGGGCCAGGGACGGCGGAGCCCTGCGGAGCCGGCACTGGACCCGACAGCCGGCCGCGCCAGCGGACGCCCTTCAACTGGTTGCAGCGCAGCGGAAACCAGGGCGAGCCCCGCGAGCCTGCCCTTCCACCCTCTGGGCCAAGGACAACAACGACGCTGCCAGCCCCGGCTTGCCGCCGGCTGCCGCCGCCCGGCACCTGGCTGCTGCGGAATGGGCGGTCCGCCGCCGCCAACCACCAGGACAAGCCGGCCACGACGGCGGACCGCCCGCGGTGACCGGCCCCGAAAGACCGGCCACCCTCGGCCCTATTCGCGGCGGTCGTGCAGCGGAACGGCTCCATAGTGTCCGGCCGCGCGGCGGAACCTGGCGTCACTGCTGAAGATGAAAGTTCCGCCGAACATGTACCAAGGGGCGGGTTCACCGGCTGGGGCGACCGGCTCGGCGTGGATCACGGTCCCACGGTGGAAGTGCTCGTTTTTGACGAGCCGGACGGCGGGCCGTTCCTCGGTGGCCTCGAAAACCGGGTCGATGCCCTCGCCAATGACGGTTACTTCCATGACGCGGGCCGAGATGCCCCGGTTCGAGAAGTCCGTACCCAGGGCGTCGCGGTAGATCAGGGCGGTGATGCCCTTGGGGGCGGTGATGTCGTTGCTCATGTGCTGGCTCCTTTGAAGTCGTTGGGCCGCTGTACTGCCCGGCTCCAGCCGGGCAGTACAGCGGTTGTCAGTGCTGGTTAGGCCACGTCCGCGAGGGTGCAGGGCATCCGGTACCGGCTGGGTAGTTCGGCGGCGGCCTCCGGCAGGTCTTCCGGGCCGTGGGCCTGCCCGTTCTTCCAGTGGAAGAAGGCCTGCTCACTTATCGCGGTCCAGAACCTCGCCTTGGTCCGATAGAAGGTCGTTCGCACGTCGCCTTCGCAGTAGGTGGCCATGCCGAACAGGTTCCCGATCTCATCGGCGGTACGGATCCCGGCGACCATGACATAGGGCCACTGGCCCAGGTCCCACCCGTCACACCCCCAGCTGGGGATCACGGCCCAGCCGTGTTCACTGATGACGTCCATCCAGTCGTAGCCGTCATTCATGTGGTAATCGACGAGCACGGACACATCGTGGACCGTTTCGCCGGTGTCGACGGTGGTCACGGTCCTCTTAGTGA
>NZ_JAUZVL010000058.1:0-1231 GCF_031844545.1 Arthrobacter sp. AB6 | reverse complement strand
TGGGGTTGGAGGGGTTCCATCCGGAGCTGATCCTGCCGGAGGAGGTGGAGGAGCGGCTGGCGGCGATCGCGGAGACGGGTTTGCTGCACCTGGCCGGTTCCGTACCCCTGCCGTACGGGGTGAAGGATATGGTGTTGCGTCCGCTGACGGTGCTTCCGCGGCACACGAACGGGATGACGTTCACGGTGTCTGACGCCGAAGGGCAGGTGCTGCATGCGGCGACGTTTTTCTCGGTGGGTGGCGGGTTCATTGTCCGTGAGGGTGAGGAGGACGCGGCCCAGCAGGAGCTCGAGGAGTCCAAGAAGGAGCTGCCGCTGCCGTTCCGGACTGCCGCGGAGCTGCTGGAGCACTGCCGGGACACGGGGTTGGGGATCAGTGATGTGATGCGGGTGAACGAGGAGGACAGCCGCGCCCCGGATCAGATCCGGGCGGGCCTGCTGCACATCTATTCGGTGATGGAAGGGTGCGTGGCCGCGTCGCTGAAGCGTGAGGGGGTGCTGCCGGGCGGGTTGAAGGTCCGCCGCCGCGCCCCGGACTGGTATGACCGGCTGCGGAAGGAAAGCTCCCGGCCGGCCGGATCCCAGGACGAAGGCCAGGACGCGGAGTTCCATGACCCGAAGTATTGGCAGGAGTGGGTTAACTTGATCGCCCTGGCCGTGAATGAGGAGAACGCTTCCGGCGGCCGGGTGGTGACCGCGCCGACGAACGGGGCGGCCGGGATCATCCCGGCGGTGCTGTATTACGCCCTGCATTTCGCGCCGGGGATGGAGAACGCGTCCCGGGAGGACCGGGAGGATGTGGTGGTGAAGTTCCTGCTCGCTGCCGGCGCGGTGGGGGTGCTGTACAAGGAGCAGGCCTCGATCTCGGGTGCGGAGGTGGGGTGCCAGGGCGAGGTGGGGTCGGCGTCGTCGATGGCCGCGGCGGGCCTGGCTGAGGTGATGGGCGGGACCCCGGCGCAGGTGGAGAACGCGGCGGAGATCGCGATGGAGCACAACCTGGGCCTGACGTGTGATCCGATCGGGGGCCTGGTGCAGGTGCCGTGCATCGAGCGGAACGCGATCGCGGCGGCGAAAGCGATCAACGCGGCGAAGATGGCGCTCTGGGGCGACGGCTCCCACCGGGTCTCCCTGGACGAGGTCATCATCACGATGCGGGAGACCGGCAAGGACATGAGCTCCAAATACAAGGAAACGGCCATGGGCGGCCTCGCCGTCAACGTCGTCGAATGCTA
>NZ_JAUZVL010000057.1:0-1231 GCF_031844545.1 Arthrobacter sp. AB6 | reverse complement strand
AACGGCCTCTTCGGCTGGCGCATCAAAGTCGGCGACGGCTGGAACATCATGACCGCCATCAGCTAGTTAGCGAGCTTGATGAATCGGGCGCACACGGTGGCCCTTATTTGGGTGCGGAACGCGTGCCCGAGTCCGTGCCCGGCCCCCGTGTTGCAATGAAGTTCCAGTCGAAGGAACCGTCATGGCGCAGCGTCAGCCGAAGGAACCCGTGGGTGTCGCTGAACCGGTTCTCGATATACCGCGGACTGCTGGTGAAGGGGCGGAGCCCAATACCGCCAGTGGAAACCTGGAATGCCGTCATCCCGTCGTCGACGCATTCGTCCCTATTGTTCACCGGGCATGACCGCTCGTAGTTGTGCTGTGACCCTGACAGGGTCAGGCGCACCCGATGCTTCCACATCACGTCGATCCACGGCTTGTGGTCAGCAGCCCGGTTGTGCTCGGACGTGTTCGACGTGAAGTAGGGCTCGTGGTGCACCACCGCCAGGTGCTTCCCAGCCGCCTTCGCAGCGGCGAGGTCCTTGTCCAGCCATCGTGTTATCGCCCGGGCCTGTGCGGGGTTGTACCGCCAGTGCGCTGAGGACAGGAACGCGAAGTGCCAGTTCCCGAAGTCCTTCGAGTACGCCTCCCCGTTCTCGATGCGTCCACGCTCCTCGTTGATCGCAGCCTTTTCCGGAGCCTCCGGGCACTGGCCGTTCATGAAGTTGTCGAGGTCCTCATTGCGGCCGGGTTCCCAGTCATGGTTGGGGGCCGAAACCCAGTACAACTTGGGCATCGTGCCACGCCACAGGGTCGCCCAGTAGTTCACATAGTCGTCGCAATAGGCGGTGTCGTACTGGAAATCACCGAGGCCCAGGAACGCGTCGATCTGGTTGTCCTGCACGAGTCGGGTAATCGCAGCAGCGTTCCGGCCGGACGGGCTGTCAGGGTCGGTGTTCCCTGCGTCGTTCATGTCGCCGACGGCAGCGATCCGGACATCAGGTGCAGGGGGCGCAAACCCGTTGGGAGGCCCGGGGGGTTCCGGAGGGCCGGTGCAGCCGGCCGTGGAGACCGCCAGGACTGCCGCGGCAATCGCAGCCACACTACGAAAGAGCCTGCGGCGACGGCGTGCTGACTGCATCCGATAACCCCCTGGAGAGGCCGATCCGGAGGTCAGCTCCCCAAGGAAGAAGCCGGACCCACCGGCACTTTGATATTCCTAAGTGCTGGACCGGCTGTCAAGGGCGCGCGT
>NZ_JAUZVL010000056.1:0-1254 GCF_031844545.1 Arthrobacter sp. AB6 | reverse complement strand
CGCATTGCACGCGCAGCCCTGACCCGCCTGTTCGAACCAAACGACACCGTTGGGCGGACCCTTATGGGCAGGCTCGGCGCGTACGCCGCGCTGCGGCTCGCCACCGGCGCCCAACCTGCCCACGCCATTCCGGAGGTGACGCCCGAGGAACTGGCCGACGCGCTGAAGCGCTGGGCACCTCGCGTGCCGGAGCTGGACCCGGAGAAGGACCTGGCCACCATCGAACGCCTGGGCGGCGGTTTCCTGATCCCCGGGGATGAGCACTGGCCCAGCGGCCTGGACGACCTCCCGGACGCGCCGTTCGGCCTCTGGTACCGGGGCACCATCGGGAATGGAATCCCCGACCCGTCCAACTGTGCGGCACTGGCCGGCTCACGTGACTGCACGAGCTACGGCGCGGCCGTCACAGGTGACATCGCCTACAGCCTGGCGCAGCGCGGAATCTGCGTCATCGCGGGACTCGCCTATGGCGTGGATGCCCACGCCCACCGTGCCGCACTGGCCGGAAGCACCGGCAGCGGCCCGGCCACCATCGCCGTCCTCGCCGGGGGACTGGACCGGGACTACCCGTCTGGAAACGCGGACCTCGCCGCCGCAATCCGCGGCAATGGGCTGACGCTGTCCGAGCTTCCCCCGGGAGCAGCCCCTACCCGGGCAAGATTTTTGTACAGAAATCGCATCATTGCAGCCCTTGCCGGGGTGACGTGCGTAGTGGAGGCCCGTTGGCGCTCCGGTGCCCTGAATACCGCCCACCACGCCGAAACCATCGCCCGGCACGTCGCCGCCGTCCCCGGCAGCGTCCACAGCGCCAACTCCGCAGGTTGCCACCGGCTCCTGAAAGACGGCGGCGCGGCGCTGGTGACCGACGCGGCTGAACTGAGCGAACTGCTCGCCAGCTAAACCCACGGGTGGCCGGTCTTTCGGGGCCGGTCACCGCGGGCGGTCCGCCGTCGTGGCCGGCTTTCGCTGGTGGTCGCCCACGGCGGACCGCCCATCCGCAGCAACCAGGTGCCGGGGCGGCGTCCGCCGGCGGCAAGTCAAAGGCTGTCGGTGTCGTTGGGTAGTTCCTGGCCCGGGGTGAAGGGCAGGCTCTCAGGGCTCGCCCTGGTTTCCGCTGCGCTCCAACCAGTTGAGGGGCGTCCGCTGGCGCGGCCGGCTGTTGGGGCCCGGTGGCGCCGTCGCAGAGCTCCGGACCCCCTGGCCCTGTGTTGTCTGCGACGCTTTTTGGCTGCTGTCCTGACGGATTGTACGTGG
>NZ_JAUZVL010000055.1:0-1256 GCF_031844545.1 Arthrobacter sp. AB6 | reverse complement strand
GCCTATTTCCTCAGGGTTGCCGCGATCTGCTGCATGATGGTGGGGTCCGAGAGGGTGGTGGCGTCTCCGGGGTCGCGGCCTTCGGCGACGTCTTTGAGGAGGCGCCGCATGATCTTCCCGGACCGGGTTTTGGGCAGTTCCGGGACTACCAGGATGGCCTTCGGTTTGGCGATGGGGCCGATTTCCTTGCCCACGTGGTTCCTGAGTTCCTGGACGATGGCATCCCCGGAATCCACGGCGTCGCCGCGGAGGATGACGAACGCGACGACGGCCTGCCCGGTGGTCTCGTCCGCGGCGCCCACGACGGCGGCCTCGGCCACGGCGGGGTGGGACACCAGGGCGGATTCGATCTCCGTGGTGGAGAGCCGGTGCCCGGAGACGTTCATGACGTCGTCCACCCGGCCCAGGAGCCAGATGTCGCCGTCCTCGTCCTTCTTGGCGCCGTCCCCGGCGAAGTACATGGTCTCGAACCGGGACCAGTAGGTGTCCTTGAACCGTTCCGGGTCTCCCCAGATGCCGCGGAGCATGGCGGGCCAGGGTTCGCGGATTACCAGGAAGCCGCCGTGGCCGTTGGGCACGGATTCGCCCGTCTCGTCCACGACGTCCACGGCGATGCCGGGCAGCGGGACCTGGGCTGAGCCGGGCTTGGTGGCCGTGACCCCGGGGAGGGGAGCGATCATCTGGGCGCCGGTTTCGGTCTGCCACCAGGTGTCCACGATGGGGGTTTTGTCCCCGCCGATGACGTTCCGGTACCACATCCAGGCCTCGGGGTTGATGGGTTCGCCGACGGAGCCGAGGACGCGCAGGGAGGAGAGATCGTACTTGTCCGGGATCTCCCGGCCCCACTTCATGAACGTGCGGATCGCGGTGGGGGCGGTGTAGAGGATGGAGACCTTGTACTTCTCCACGATCTCCCACCAGCGGCCCTGGTGCGGGGAGTCCGGGGTGCCTTCGTACATCACCTGGGTGGCGCCGTTGATGAGCGGGGCGTAGGCGACGTAGGAATGCCCGGTGACCCAGCCGACGTCGGCCGTGCACCAGTACACGTCCGTTTCGGGGTGCAGGTCGAAGACCGCCCGGTGCGTGTAGGCGGTCTGGGTGAGGTACCCGCCGGTGGTGTGCAGGATGCCCTTGGGCTTTCCGGTGGTGCCGGAGGTGTACAGGATGAACAAAGGGTGCTCTGAGTCATGCCCGACGGCGGTGTGCTGGTTCGAGGCGGCCCCGACGGTGTCCGCCCACCAGTGGTCCCGGCCCTC
>NZ_JAUZVL010000054.1:0-1257 GCF_031844545.1 Arthrobacter sp. AB6 | reverse complement strand
GGCGGATTCAAGTGGTCGTTGCAACACGTCCTATGCTGCTGATTCTTCCAGTATTTGCTGGAGGGCTTGTGCGGGTGTTTTCCAGCCGAGGGTTTTGCGTAGGCGTCCGTTGAGTCCTGCGGCAGCGTAGTCGAGGTCTGCGCGGGTGACGGTGGTGAGGTCCATGCCTTTGGGGAAGTACTGTCGCAGGAGTCCGTTGGTGTTCTCGTTCGTGCCGCGTTGCCAGGGTGAGTGAGGATCGCAGAAGTAGACCTCGGCGCCGGTGGCGATCCTGACGCGTTCGTGAATGCCGACCATCTCAGCGCCTTGGTCCCAGGTCAGGGACCGGCGCAGCTGGGCCGGCAGGGTCGGAAGGGTTGCCTCGATGGCGGCCAGCACCTGCTCGCCGGTATGTCCGTTAGGCAGGTGCAGGAGCATCACGAAACGGCTACTGCGTTCCACGAGGGTTCCGATCGCCCCGGCGCCAGGGGTACCGATGATCAGATCGCCCTCCCAGTGCCCGGGCACTGCCCGGTCATCGGCTTCCGCGGGGCGTTCACTGATCAGCAACTCTTGCGGGACCCGGGGCCTTCGCATGCCCGCGCGCCGGTTTGGCTGCCGCACGGCCCGGCCGGTGCGCAGAGCAGCAGCGAGCTCGGCTCTCAGCCCGCCGCGGCCCTGGATGTAGATGCACTGATAGATAGTCTCCGGGCTGATGCGCATGCTTTCATCATCGGGGAAATCAATCCGCAGCCGGGCGCTGATCTGCTCCGGGGACAACCGTTCCCGCGCCGTCAGCATTCCGGCGACGTAAAGCGCCAGGGCCTCGTTGAAAGCCAGCTTCCGTGCCTTAGGCCTGCGCGCCAGCTTCTGCGCACGGTTCTGCGCCGAGGACGCCAGGTACGGACGGTTGCCCCCGTTCCGGATGTTCCTGCCCAGCTCCCTGCTGACAGTGGACGGGTTCCGGCCCAAACGCCGGCCGATCTCCCGCACGCCGCACCCGGCCGCCCGCCACACAGCGATCAACTCGCGCTCATCGAAGGACAGGAACCGCCCGCACGGGGGCTTCTTCGCAGGATCCACCCCACCATGCTGACGGACGATCAACCTGGCCGCAGACAGGGACATACCGGCCACCGCCGCCGCCACCTCATCAGATGCCCCAGAAGACCGCGCCTCCCAGAAAACCCGCACCACCGACTGCAACAGCTCAGGCCGACCAAAACCCACAACAACACCCCAATCACCCAGGTGTTGCAACGACCCCTTGAACCTGCC
>NZ_JAUZVL010000053.1:0-1352 GCF_031844545.1 Arthrobacter sp. AB6 | reverse complement strand
GGGTCTGTCAATTATTCGGTGTAACTGGGGTTGTCTTTTCTAGCTCCTGCCGGCGGACAGGCGTCCGTCAAAGGTGATCTCGAAGGCGTTGAGTGCGGCCTTCCAGCGGTTGCTCCAACGTTTACGGCCCTTGCCGGTGGGGTCCAGGCTCATGATTGCCAGGTAGACGCACTTCAGCGCGGACTGCTCGGTCGGAAAGTGGCCGCGGGCGTTCACCGCTCGGCGGATCCGGGCGTTGATGCTCTCGATCGCATTCGTCGTGCAGATCACTGTCCGGATCTCGTTGTCGAACTGCAGGAACGGCACGAACTCCGCCCACGCGTTGGTCCAGAGCCCGATGATGGCTGGATACCGCTTCTCCCACTTGCCCGAGAACTCCGCGAACCGGTCCAGCGCCGCCGCCTCGCTCGGGGCGGTGTAGACAGGTTTGAGGTCCTTAGCGATCTGCGACCAGTCCTTCTTCGAGGCATAGCGGAAGCTGTTGCGCAGCAGGTGCACGATGCACGTCTGGACCACCGTCTGCGGCCACACCGCCGCAACCGCATCCGGAAGCCCCTTCAGCCCGTCGCAGACCAAAATGCAGCAGTCGGCCACGCCTCGGTTCTTGATCTCGGTCAGCACCCGCAGCCAGTACTTCGCGCCCTCGCCGTCGCCGTGCTCGCCGGCCCACAGCCCGAGGATCTCCCGGGTCCCGTCGACGGTCACCGCCAGGGCCACGTAGATCGGCCGGTTCGCGACCTGGCCGTCGCGGATCTTCACGTTCACACAGTCGATGAAGATCACCGGGTACACCGGATCCAGCGGCCGGTTCTGCCACTCTCCCATCCCCTCCAGCACTCGATCGGTGATCGTGGAGATGGTCTGCTTGGACACCTCCGCCCCGTATACCTCGGCCAGGTGCGCGGCGATCTCGCCATGGGTCAGGCCCTTGGCCGAGAGCGAGATGACCAGGTCATCCACCCCGGTCAGCCTGCGCTGCCGCTTGGCCACGATCCGCGGCTCGAATGACCCGTCCCGGTCCCGGGGCACCGAGATCTCCACCGGCCCGGCCTCAGTCAGCAGCGTCTTGGACCGCCGGCCGTTGCGGGAATTGCCGCCGTCACGCCCGGCCGGATCATGCTTGCCATAGCCGAGATGATCGTCCAGTTCGCCATCAAGCGCGGACTCCATGACCAGCTTGGTCAGCTTCTGCAGCAGCCCGCCCTCCCCGGCCAACTGCAGTCCCTCGGCCCGGGCACGCTCAGTCAGCTGCCGAACCAGCTCCTCATCCACCGCGTCCGTTACGGCGGCTGTCACATCTGTCACAGGTGTCTCCTCTTCATCAAGAGTTACACCGGAAAATTTACAGTCCC
>NZ_JAUZVL010000052.1:0-1352 GCF_031844545.1 Arthrobacter sp. AB6 | reverse complement strand
CCCCGGGGAATCATGTCAAGATGCCCGCCTAGGTTGTTTCGTGGAATCACGTGGTTTTGCCCGGATGGCGGGTTGGGGTTTGGTGCCCTGTTTCGCTGTGGTCAGGGTCAGCAGTTCGGCGCTAAGTGCCTGGATCTGGCGTTGGATGGCGGCCGGGTTCAGGGGCTTGTTTTCCCGCCGTAGTCGGGTCTTCACGTCCCGGGAGACGGTGCCGGTGTCGGCCAGAACGCGTTGGAACGGAGTCGCGGGCCGGTCGTATGTCTTGCTGATCTTCGCACCGGTCCGGACCTTCGCCAGGAGCTTCTGCTGCGGCCCGAAATGATTCGTCAGCAGCCGCTGGAGCGCCCAGATCTGGTTCAGCAGTTCGAGCTCGGCGGCGGTGTCGTAGCGGTGGTAGCCGACGGTCTGGCGGACGATGTGCCAGTTTTTCTGTTCCACATGGGCGCCGTCATTCCTGTTCCCGGAGCGGGAGCGGGTGAACGTCAGGTTCTCCTGTTCGCACCAGGTCAGCAGCTCCCAGTTGATGAACTCCGAGCCGTTATCGGAATCGATGCCGAGGATCGGAAACGGGAACGCGGCGGTCGCGTCTTTGATGGCGGCAAAGACCCATTTCTGGGCCTTGTTCCTGACCGAGCGCGTTTCGGTCCAGCCGGTGGCGATGTCGGTGATATCCAAGGTAAAGCAGAATTCGCCCCTGCTGTTGCCGCCCTCGTGGCCGACCAGATCGATCTCGACGAACCCCGGCACCGCGTCGTTCCATTCAGCCCAGGTCCGCATCGGGATGGAGTCTTTCAGCAGTGTCCCCGGCTTGGTGTGGGACCGGCCCCGGGGATCGAGTTTTGCCCGGTCCGCCTTGAGCCGGCGGTCAATTGTCGCCGGTGCGATGCGTAGCAACTGCGCCGCCGTGGCGTCGTCGATCTGCAGCTCCTTGAACCGGCGCAGGCGTGGCACCAGGTCCGGCAGCGCAGCCGCGAGCAACCGCCCGCACGGGGTCCCCTGTACCGCCCAGCAGAACCGAAGCGCCTCGATCACCGGCTCCCCGTAGAGCGGAGCCCGCGGAGCCCGGGGCCGGACCCGCTTCAGCACCAACGCCAGCCGCAACGCTTTCCGGGCATGGTCCCGGTGCCAGCCCGTCGTCGCGCACAACTCATCCAAAACCTGTGTCTTCGCCGCCCGGTCCGACCGGGCATAACGGGTGGCAATCGCCTTGGTGACAGCCCGGCGTTCACTCATCGATAGCTCCATGGCTCACACTGCCGAGGCGGCGGACACCAACCCGGCGGACACGCCGCTACGCGGGCATTCTCAGATGATTCTTCGAATACCGCTACGCGGGCATCTTTGATGAGTCA
>NZ_JAUZVL010000051.1:0-1359 GCF_031844545.1 Arthrobacter sp. AB6 | reverse complement strand
GCCGCGTTGACTCATAGGAAAGGTCCGCGTAGAGGGATACGTTGCCTCATTGGAAAAGGTCCGGGAAGAGGCGAGGCGGACATCCTTGAGGGATGGGACTGACGATGAGCCAGCGTAAGGCCGTCACGGTGATCAAGGCCCGGGCGTATGCGCGCGGGAACCGGCTGGAGAAGGTGCGGATTCTGGATGAACTGGTGGAGCTGACGGGCTGGAACAGGGACTATACGCGGCGGGCTTTGCGTCAGGCTCTGGAGTTGCGCCCGGTGCGTGCCCGTCCGCCGCGGGCCCCGGTTTATGGTCCGCGGGTGATCGAGGCGCTGGTGGTCTGTTGGGCGGTCTTGCGGGGCCCGGCCGGCAAGAGGCTGGCGCCGATGCTGCCGGTGCTCGTGCCCTTGCTGCGCCGGGATGGGGAACTGGACTTGGCGGACGCGGAGGCGGTACTGCTGATGCGGATGAGCGCGGCGACGATCGACCGGAAGCTTGCCCCGGAGCGGGCGAAACTGGTGCTGCGGGGCCGATCGCATACCAAGCCCGGCTCATTGTTGAAGTCCCAGATCCCGGTGAGGACCTGGGCGGATTGGGACGGCGCGGTGCCCGGGTTCGTTGAGATTGATCTGGTTGGGCATGAGGGCGGCGTGGCCTCCGGACAGTTCTGTTTCACCCTGACCGTGACTGATATCGCGACGGGGTGGACGGTCAACCGGTCGGTTCCGAACAAGGCGCAGAAATGGGTGTTCGCGGCACTGCAGTACGCGTTGGGCAGGTTCCCGTTTCCGATCCTTGGGATTGATTCGGACAACGGGTCCGAGTTCATCAACGACTACCTGCTGGAGTACTGCCACGCCCGGCAGATCACTTTCACCAGGTCCCGGCCGGGGAACAAGAACGATGGGGCCCATGTGGAACAGAAGAACTGGGCCCGCGTCCGTGAGCTCGTGGGGTACTACCGCTACGACACTACGGCGGAACTGGAGAAACTCAACGCCATCTGGGAACTCGATGCCCTCTTCACGAACTACCTGCTGCCCCAGCAGAAGCTGCTTTCGAAGGAACGTCATGGGGCCAAAGTGGTCAAGAAACACGATGCCGCCCTCACCCCGCACCAGCGCGCCGCCCGGCATCCGAACGTCCGGAAGCAACCCGTCATCAGCATGAATGCCCAGTTCAAACGACTCAAACCGGCGGCACTGTCCCGGCAAATCCTGGCCCTGACCGGACAGCTCGAAGCACTTAGCCAGGCCAAAGCTGCTCCCCGCGACTACAAGATCAACACCTGGTTCAACTCGTACCCGAAACGGACCTTTTCCAGTGAGGCAACGAAGTAGTCTTCCCGGACCTATTGACGTGAGGCAACAGGGA
>NZ_JAUZVL010000050.1:0-1363 GCF_031844545.1 Arthrobacter sp. AB6 | reverse complement strand
CCGGTCTGCCGGGTGGTCAGATCGGAAGTCGGTTGGGGAATTGAACGGCGAAAGCGTTCAATGTCTGGTGCCAGCCTTGGGTGCCGGTTCCGAGCTCGCCGCCGCGGGTGGTTTCGATGTTTCTGATCCCGAGGTAGACCAGTTTGATCGCGGCCTCGTCGGAGGGAAATGAGCCTCTGGTTTTGGTGATTTTCCGCAGCTGGTAGTTGATCGATTCGATCTGGTTCGTGATGTAGATGACTTTCCGGATTTCCGGGGTGAAGGCCAGGAACGGGGTGAAGTCTTCCCAAGCGTTCCGCCAAGCCAGCACCGCCCCGGGAGCCGTGGCCTGCCAGGTTTCCGCGAAGGCCTCCATGGCCAGTTCGGCGGCCTGCACGGTGGGTGCGGTGTAGATCGGGCGCATGTCCCGGGCCATGGCTTTGCGGGCGCCGTAGGAGGCGTATTTCATGGCCGATCGCAGCAGGTGCACGACGCAGGTTTGCACGACGGCCTGGGGGTAGATGCTGTTAACCGCTGCCGGCAGCCCGGTGAGCCCGTCGCAGCACAGGATCAGGATGTCGGCGGCTCCGCGGTTGCGGATTTCGGTGAGCACGTTGGCCCAGAACTTCGCCCCTTCGCTGGTGCCCAGCCACAGGCCCAGGACCTGCTTGCGGCCCTCCACGTCCACGCCCACTGCCACGTGGCAGGCCTTGTTCATCACGACGCCGCCGTCCCTGATTTTCAGCCAGATCGCGTCGATGTAGACGATCGGATACACGGACTCCAGCGGTCGGTTCTGCCACTGGGCGACCTCATCGGCGATCACGTCCGTGACCCTGGAAATCGTCGCCGCGGAGACCTTCGTCCCGTAGATCTCATCGAGGTGGGAGCCGATGTCCCGGGTGCTCATTCCCCGGGCGTAGAGGGACAGGATCATGTCTTCGACCTTGCCCAGCCGGCGGGCCCGCTTGGGCACGATCACCGGTTCGAAGGAGCTGTTCCGGTCCCGGGGCACGGTGACCTGCACCGGCCCCTGAAGGGTCTGCACGCTCTTGGTGCTCTTGCCGTTGCGGGAGTTCCCCGTGCCCTGCCCCGCGGGGTCCCCGGACTCGTAACCGAGGTGGTCGCTCATCTCGGTTTCCAGGGCCCGTTCCAGGACTGCGCGGGTCATCCGTGAGAGGAGTTCCTCAACACCGTTGCGGCCCTCTCCGAGGTCCTCCGCTGCCGTGACGAGCGCGTCGATCTGATCGGCGCTCAAAACGCCTTCAAGGGGGTTGGTGGTCATACTGATTTCGGCCAAGGAGGCCCGTCCTTTCAGGGGTGAAACCGCAGGTCACACCCTAGTTAGAGACCGGACCCTTACACACTCAATGAAACACCCTCA
>NZ_JAUZVL010000049.1:0-1436 GCF_031844545.1 Arthrobacter sp. AB6 | reverse complement strand
GACAACCGCGTCGGCAGAGCCGGTGCCGGTGTTGCCGGTGCCCAGGTCGACGGCGGCTGCTGCCGTGAGATCGGTGGCGGTGCCGTTGTCGGTTCCGGTGACCGTTCCAAGGTTGACGGCCGTGTCCACCACGGCGGCGACGGCTGTCGTGTCGGACGGCGTTGGGCCACCCAGCAGGTCCAACGACGTCGAATCAGCGGCCGCCGCCGAGATGAGGGCGGACGCGGAGAGATCCGATCCGCTGGTGGTGTCCGCGGCGTTCGCCGCGGTGCAGCCGAGGGCTAAAAGCCCACCGGCAAAGAGGGTGCCAAGCAGCCCCCTGCGAAGGTTCGCACTCATAATGATGTCTCCTGAAAGAAGTTGAGGTGTCGGGGTGCTCGGACAGCAACCCGCTTTATCCGCGTTCTGCCTCAAGAGGGCAGACGGGTCTCAACTAGTCAGGACGGGAACCGGGGTCGAATGACACCGGTGCAGGGGCATGCTCAGGAGTATCCCCGGGGCGGACGGCACCGGGTGTTGAAAGGTCGAAATTGAAGGCGTTTAGCCAGGCCGCCGCACCGGACGAACCCCCGGGGGCCACGCTGCTTCCGGTGCCCGAAGCGGGCACGGCAGGCGCCTGGGCAGGGGCGGGCGAGTGGCCCGCCGTCGGCTGCTCCTGGGCTGAGTCGGGGCCGGCAAAGGACGCCCGCGAAGCTGCAGACGCCTGCGCAAGGGCAATCCCACCAAGCGGCGCGGCGCCGGTAGAAGCAGCCTCAACGAACGGAATAGCCGATTTAGGCGCCGTGGAGGCAGCTTCCCCGCCCGTGCCAGCCGGGACAGTTCCGGCGCTGGCAGGACTTCCTCCGTCCCCGCTCACGAGGGGCAGGTCGGGAAGCCCAACCGGCAACGGTGCCGAGCCTGTCACCAAGTCCGAAACAGGCTGCAGTACGGGTTCAAGCGCCGGAAGCGCCTCGGCTACAGGTGGAACGACTGCCTCCGCCACTTCCACCGCCGCGGCGTCAGCTGCGTGCGCTATGGGAATGGAGATGACCGATACCGCCCCGGCCGGGACCACTTGGTTCACAACGGGCACCGAGTAAACGAGCTGGTCTGCAAGCCCCGAGGCCTCTCCCACGAAGGGCGTAACCAGTCCCGGGGAGGAAACCGGCGCAGGTGCGGGCGTGCCGGGTGCGGGAGCAACAGGCGGCTTTTCCGCCACCGAAGAAACTGAATCGGTGACGCCCCCCAACAGCGTAGTTGCGTCCGAAAGGGTATCGGCCGAAGCCGTGGATGCCGAAAACGTCAGCCACGTAAGGGCGGCAGCACCGGCAAGGAACACCGGCCGAAGGGCACGCCACGGCGAGCGACTACCAGCCATGCGTACCACCCCCAGTACTGATTGCATTCGACGATGGCTACAGCCTAAGACCGAATGTTGCATGAAGTCTAGGGCCCGC
>NZ_JAUZVL010000048.1:0-1466 GCF_031844545.1 Arthrobacter sp. AB6 | reverse complement strand
GGGTTGGCGATGACGGGGGAGAGGCCGGTGTAGCCTTCGCGGGTTTCGGCGATTTCGCGGATGCGGGTGCGGCAGGCGTACCAGCCGACGACCATCAGGACCGAGGCGATGGCGGTGACGAGCATGGTGAGGGGGGAGTCGATGAAGACCATTACCAGTACGCCCGCCAGGAAGAGCAGGGACAGGTAGCCGGTGTAGGGGGCGCCGATCATGCGGAAGGAGGGGCGTTCGAGCCAGCCTTTGTCGGCCCAGCGTTTGAGCTGGATCTGGCAGAGGACGATCGTTGCCCAGGTCATGATGATGCCTACGGAGGCGACGTTCAGGACGATTTCGAAGGCCTGGGCCGGGACGAGGTAGTTCAGGGGGACGCCCAGGAGGGAGACTCCGGCGGTGATGGCGATGCCGCCGTAGGGGACGCCTGCTTTGTTCATGCGGGAGGCGAATTTGGGGGCGGAGCCGTTGACGGACATGGAGCGCAGGATGCGGCCGGTGGAGTAGAGGCCTGCGTTGAGGGAGGACAGGGCGGCGGTGAGGACGACGAGGTTCATGATGACGTCCACGCCCTGGATGCCGATGGAGCCGAAGAACGTCACGAAGGGGCTGACGCCCTTTTCGTAGGAGGTGTAGGGCAGCAGCAGGGCCAGGAGGATGACGGAGCCGACGTAGAACACGGCGATGCGGAAGACCACGGAGTTGATGGCCTTGGGCATGATCTTCTCGGGGTTCTCGGTTTCGCCGGCGGCGGTGCCGACCAGTTCGATTGAGGCGTAGGCGAACAGGACGCCCTGCATGAGGATGATCATGGGGAGCAGGCCGTTGGGGAAGACGCCGCCGTTGTCCGAGAGGAGGCTCAGGCCGACCTGCTGGCCGTCAACGGGGGTGCCGAAGATGACGAAGTAGGTGCCGGCGATGAGGAAGAGGACCAGGGCGGCGACCTTGATCAGGGCGAACCAGAATTCCATTTCGCCGAAGACCTTCACCGAGACGAGGTTCAGGCAAAGGACCACCACGAGGGCGATCAGTGCCCAGGCCCATTGGGGGACTGCCGCCATCCAGGGGATGTAGTTGCCGAAGAAGTTCATGTAGAGGGCCGCGGCGGTGATGTCCACGATGGTGGTGGTGGCCCAGTTGATCCAGTAGAACCAGCCCGACACGAACGCGGCCTTCTCGCCGAAGAATTCACGGGCGTAGGAAACAAAGGAGCCCGAGGACGGGCGGTGCAGCACCAGTTCGCCCAGGGCGCGCAGGATCAGGAACGCGAAGAACCCGCAGACGGCGTAGGCGATGACCAGGGACGGGCCCGCGGCGTTGAGCCGGCCGCCCGCGCCGAGGAACAGGCCGGTGCCGATCGCACCGCCGATCGCGATCATCTGGATCTGCCGGGGCTTCAAATTCTTGTGGTAGCCCTTGTCCTCGGCGTGCAGGGCGGTTTCGGAGGCGTGGGCGTGCCCGCCGTCGATGATGTG
>NZ_JAUZVL010000047.1:0-1506 GCF_031844545.1 Arthrobacter sp. AB6 | reverse complement strand
CTGTCACGGGCAGCAACCGCGTCAAGCGCGGTATGGCTGAGATGCTCAAGGGCGGCGTCATCATGGACGTCGTCAACGTCGAACAGGCCCGCATCGCCGAGGACGCCGGTGCCGTTGCTGTGATGGCGCTGGAACGCGTTCCGGCCGATATCCGCGCCCAGGGCGGCGTGTCCCGCATGTCGGATCCGGACATGATCGACCAGATCATCGATGCCGTGTCCATCCCCGTCATGGCCAAGGCCCGGATCGGCCACTTCGTGGAGGCCCAGGTCCTGCAGTCCCTGGGCGTGGACTACATCGACGAGTCCGAGGTCCTGACCCCGGCCGACTATGTCAACCACATCGACAAGTGGAACTTCAAGGTTCCCTTCGTTTGCGGTGCCACCAACCTTGGTGAGGCGCTGCGCCGCATCAACGAGGGCGCCGCGATGATCCGTTCCAAGGGCGAGGCCGGCACCGGCGACGTCTCCAACGCCACCGGTCACATGCGCCAGATCCGTTCCGAGATCGCCAAGCTTGCGGCCCTGCCCGAGGACGAGCTCTACGTTGCGGCCAAGGAACTGCAGGCACCGTACGAACTGGTCAAGGAAGTTGCCGCCGCCGGCAAGCTCCCCGTGGTGCTGTTCACCGCCGGCGGCATCGCCACCCCCGCTGACGCGGCCATGATGATGCAGCTCGGCGCTGACGGCGTGTTCGTCGGCTCCGGCATCTTCAAGTCCGGCAACCCCGCCCAGCGCGCCGCCGCCGTCGTGAAGGCCACCACCTTCTTCGATGACCCCGACGTCATCGCCAAGGCCTCCCGGGGCCTCGGCGAAGCCATGGTGGGCATCAACGTCGACGAAATCCCCCAGCCCCACCGCCTCGCCGAACGCGGCTGGTAACTCCCCATACCGCTCACTGGCCGGCAACACAACATTTCGAATAAAGCCACGACATGGAAAGTTCAGGATCAGGACCGTGAAGAAACGCACGCACCCGCAGCATACAACCGGCATGCCGCAGAGTCCCAGGACCGGCGAGCACTGCCCCGTCAATGGATGGTGGGCACCGTTCAATGACGAAAAGAACACTCACTTCATCACGGAGGGAAGCCTCATGCCGTCCATCAATGGCAGCGCCGTTGTTTGGAAACTCATTGTTCGCCGGCTGCGCTGGGAGGAACAGGGGCCCGCCCACGACCTTCCGCCGCGGGGTTTTGCCCTGGACACCCTGTAACGGCCGGGCACGGAACCCGATCCGGCCCCAACACCACGATCACGCCAAGCCCCACCGCCTGAACGCTCCAAAAGCGGTCTGAGCACCGCCCTCACATGAAGAAAGTCAGAAATCTGTGACCTCGTCAACGATCCCGAAATGGCACCATGAAACGCATCGATATCTTCCAGGCGCGGAGTTCGCTGCCGGCGCCGTGGTCACGGCGGCGGAGTATGAGGAAGCGGGCGCCGACTATCCCGCTTTTTGGGCGAGGAAGGCCCGTGAGCTGCTGACCTGGAGCAAGGACTTTGA
>NZ_JAUZVL010000046.1:0-1655 GCF_031844545.1 Arthrobacter sp. AB6 | reverse complement strand
GCTCAAGCCATGGATGACTGACTCACACCCGGATCGAAATCCCACCCTTCTGATTACGCGCTAAACAGCAGCATACGGTCAACTTGGTCAGAGCACCGTGGGGTAGCGCCCCAAAATCCAGGGTGTCAGGGGCGCATTCGCTTCTGTAGGTCCTGGTTCCGCGCTCCCCCGCGATTTTCGCACGACCAGAACCCGCGTGGTTCGCTGGTCGGCTTCTGATCTGGGTGGTCGCTGGGCCATTCCCGGGCGCAGCTAGGGCACTACTTGCCCCTCCTGAAACCTTCCCGCTCCTAGCCGCCACTGGACGCCCTTAAATCAGACATAAGTGTGGACAGTGTCAACACCCCTTTGGCAGGACAAGCGGCGCACTCCAGCTCCGGTTTGGGCAGGGAGACGGGGTCCAAGTACGGGTTCGCACCCAAAATCGGAAAGTCATGTTGTAACGCCAGCCCGGAACCATGAACAGGTTGGCCACTCCCGACCAAACCGGAACGAGGAACCGCAGAAACCCCACCTCAGCAGGCGGAAGACCCACCAGTCAGGGTCTTGAACCCGCCACCCCACACACCTGAACAGGCTCCGCGGCGGCTAGGCCACAGCCCGCGAACCAGCCGTCAGAGCGACGGGACCACAGGCTTTGTACACACGTCAAAGCAAAATCGCCTCTGACGAGGGAAAACGTCGTGCCCGAGGTGGGACTCGAACCCACACACCTTTCGATACCGCATTTTGAGTGCGGCGCGTCTGCCAATTCCGCCACTCGGGCGCGGAATACATGAATCAAGCCGGTACGCCCACAGCTGATTGTGAGCAACGCGATCGCTTCACGTACGCGGAATTACTCTACATCCAGATAGGCTGAATTCCAGAATCGCGCCGCTGACGCCGCAACCGACCATGCAGATCAAGTACAGGACCGGGCGCACCTAAGATAGTGATGTCCCCGCCGTACCTTTCCAAGGAGATCCCGTGACTGAACAGACGGAGTCAAAACCCACGTCCCAGCCGGCGCGCCGCGTCATTGTGGCGGAGGATGAAACCCTCATCCGCCTCGACATCATCGAAATCCTGCGCGGCGAGGGCTATGACGTTGTGGGCGAGGCGGACAACGGCGAGAAGGCCGTCCAGCTCGCCGAGGAACTGAAGCCGGACCTGGTCCTGATGGACGTCAAAATGCCCGTCATGGACGGCATCTCGGCAGCCGAGAAGATCGTCAAAGCCCGCATCGCCCCCGTGGTTCTGCTGACCGCATTCAGCCAGAAGGAACTCGTGGAGCGTGCCCGCGACGCCGGCGCCATGGCATACGTCGTGAAGCCTTTCACCCCCGCGGACCTCATCCCCGCGCTGGAAATCGCGCTCTCCCGCCACGAGGAGATCAAGGCCCTCGAAAGCGAGGTCTCGGACCTCCAGGAGCAGTTCGCCACCCGCAAGCTTGTGGAGCGCGCCAAGAGCCTGCTCACCACCAAGATGGGCCTCACGGAGCCGGAAGCCTTCCGCTGGATCCAGAAGACGTCCATGGACCGCCGCCTGAGCATGCGCGAAGTCGCCGAGACCATCATCAACCAGGTCAACTGACTGCCGCTGGCTGGGCCTGCCGCAAAGCCGGCAGGTCCAGCCGCAAAGCACAGGGCAAACCGAAAAGGACCCCCGCCAAC
>NZ_JAUZVL010000045.1:0-1687 GCF_031844545.1 Arthrobacter sp. AB6 | reverse complement strand
GGCGGTTTCTAGGGGTCGTTGCAACACCTGCTGGTTAGGTGGTTAGAAGTAAATCACGTAAACGCTCGGCTGGGGTCTTCCAGCCGAGCGTTTTGCGTGGGCGGCCGTTGAGTTCCTGGGCGACGTGTTCGAGGTCTTCCGGCCCATAGGCGGACAGGTCGGTGCCTTTGGGGAAGTATTGGCGCAGCAGCCCGTTGGTGTTCTCGTTCGAGCCGCGTTGCCAGGGGCTGGCTGGGTCGCAGAAGTAGACCTGCATGTCGGTCGCGAGGGTGAAGGATTTGTGCGCGGCCATTTCCGCACCCTGGTCCCAGGTTAGGGAGCCTCGCAGGTGCGCCGGCAAGGTCGCCATGGTTTTGATGAGGCCGTCGCGGACCGTTTCGGCGGTGTGGTCACCCGGCAGATGAACGAGCATCACGTAGCGGGTGGTGCGCTCGACCAGGGTCGCGATCGCGGACTGGTTGTGGGCGCCGGTGATGAGGTCTCCTTCCCAGTGGCCCGGTATGGCTCGGTCCTCGATCTCGGGTGGACGCTCGGAGATCATGATCATGGGGTCGATGAACCTGGGAGTGCGTTGTTCACCGGTGGTGTGGGCCTTGCGGCGGGTCCGGCCGGTACGTAGGGCTGCCTGGATCTCGCGTTTGAGTCCGCCTCTGGCCTGGATGTAGAGGGCTTGATAGATGGTTTCTGGGCTCACACGCATCTCCGGTTTGTTAGGGAACTCTTCGACCAGCGTGTGGCTGATCTGTTCCGGAGACCAGCGTAGGAGCAGTTTGTCTTTCACGTACTCACGCAGCGTCGACTCAACGGCCAGTTTGGCTGTCTTGGGTCGCGCCCGCCGCGCAGCTGCCTTGCGATTTGCTCCATGGGGCAGATAGCCCATCTGCGGATCGGTATTTCGTGCCAGTTCTCGGCTGACTGTTGAGGCCGATCTGCCGAGAGTGCGGGCGATCGCTCTAAGCGAGGTTCCGGCTGCCTGGAGATCCCGGATCAGTTCCCGTTCCTGAACATTGAGGTATCGCGGGTCGATGCGTTTCTCCAGCGCTGATACCGGGACCGGTGTCGTTCCGGCCATGCCGCCGGGGGAAGTCATGGTGATCACTCCACGTTTGTAGTCGACCACCCGGCCGTCGGGGTAAATGCGTCGCCCGCCGGACTTCCGGATTCCCTGGTCCCACTCCTCGGCGGTCCGTAAATGAATACCCACTGCCAAGGCAGCTTTCCGCCGGCTCACACCGGCCTTGCGCAGTCGGGAGAACTGGTCCCTTCCAGGGTGTGGACCTGTCCCCGGCTTCCCCTGCCCCTTCAACCCGGCGTTGCGCACCCACGCGGCGCACGTATTGGGATTGAGCCCGAGTTCCTTTGCAGTCTCCGTGGTGCTCTTCAGGCGGTCGAATAGGGCGAAGAACTGCTCTTTCTGCCCAGCCGTGTACTTCTGCTGGGCAGACTGCTTCCGTACTTTGCCCCGGGCTAAACCTGCCTTGCGGATCCATTGGTGACAGGTCATCACATTGAACCCCAGCTCCCGCGCAGCGGCACTCGCATTCTGAACCCGATCCAGAACAGCAAAGAACTGGTCCTTCTCATCCTGCGAATATCTCCGCCGCCCAGCAGGCTTCTCTGTTAAAGACGACACGGTCGTTGCAACTCCCGAAAATTCTGGGTGTTGCAACGACCGCTAGAACCCGCC
>NZ_JAUZVL010000044.1:0-1856 GCF_031844545.1 Arthrobacter sp. AB6 | reverse complement strand
GACACAAAAGGGCCAGGGACGGCGGAGCCCTGCGGAGCCGGCACTGGACCCGACAGCCGGCCGCGCCAGCGGACGCCCTTCAACTGGTTGCAGCGCAGCGGAAACCAGGGCGAGCCCCAGCTGCCCGGTAGTCTGCCCAAATGACAAACGTTGAAGAAGCGCGGTTCCCGCACCCCTCACATCCCTACACAAGGACCGTTCACTTGCCTAAGCCGCATGGATCGACCCGCGATGAGCACGTTCTATTGGCGGAGGCGGAGGAAGAAGTCCGGAAGGAGTTGCCCGCTGACGAGTATGTTCAGCAGCATGTGAACACAAGTTCCAAGTCAATGGGTGACAGGGACATTTGGGACATCTCTTTCCAGATTGATTTGAAGAAGAACCGGCCCTGAGAATTGGTAGTTTGAATGTCGAAGAGCCGGCCCCATCGGGGCCGGCTCTTCGGTTTTTCCCCGGCAAAAGGAAACTTGTGGTGCAGCGTCAGTGCTGCTTGCGGTTACAGCTCGTAGTGTCGGTGGTCTTTCCTTGGCCGGTCTACCGGGCCGGTGGCTGGGCCTGCGGTGAGCAGGCTCAGTTCCAGGATGTCTTCAAGGGGACTCGCGTCCGGGGCAACGGTATCGTCCTCGGTCATGCGGAATTGATCTGCCACGCTCGGGACTCCTTGGCTGTACGGGACGGCGGTGTCCTTTCACAGTATCGGCAGTTCCTGCGCGCGGGCTGGAAGTCGCGGCGCCCGCGCAGCGTTTACGCGGCCGGCGGAGCGAAGCGGGGGAGGCCGCCGCGCACCTGGCGAAGATCCCGCGAGGGGAGGGCCGGACCCCCTTTTGTAGTGGAGTCCGGCCCTGTCGAAGCTAGCGCTTCAGGCGGCGGTCATAGGCCTTTTTCGGATCGCGGCTGCAGTCTGCGAGCAGGCCGCGGTTCACCAGTTCTCCCAGCAGTTCTGCCAGCCGGTATCCGGCGGTGTCCTCCAGCGCGAGCTTGAAGTACCGGGTAGCGAAGCTGGATTGTCCTTTGAGCCATTCCAGCCAGCCGATCAGGCACAACATGGGGGCGCGCTGGCCTTCCGGTGTGGCTTTCATCAGCTCGAACGCGACTTCCTGTGCCGTGTCCACGCGCGCCCAGTCCGGGCGGGTGAGGAACACACCAAGCATGACGGAGGTGAACTGCTCGGGCGCGTGCGGGACGATGTCGCCCATCATGTAGTCCCGGATGGTGGGGTGCTGCAACGCTCCTGCCAGCTGGTGCGCGGTCTCGGTCGTCAGGCTCTTGGGGTCCTTCAGCACCTTGGCCCAGGCAGCACGGCTGGCTTCGAGGTCTTCGGGCCAGCCGTCGGGCTTGTGCGCGGTGATAGCCTCGCGGGCCGTCTCGTCTCCGGTGAAGGGTGCCGGTGCGATGAAGCCGGTCACGGCGCTGCCCCGGTAGATCAGGGCGACGTTGCCGTTGCTGGTGGTGATCGCATCCAGCGACTCATCGGGGCAGCAGCCGGTGTACGTGCAGTGGTAGTTCCGCCACAATTCAGAGGTCACCAGCCATGCGTCCTGCAGGGGCATTCCGGCGGTTTCCAGTTCGGTGCGCAGTGCCTGCACGTGCCCGGCGTAGGGGCGGCTGCCGTCGGTGGTGCTCTCGTCGGTGTAGATGACCAGCAGGCTGCCGGTGGCAGCCTCGTCAGCGGTCAGGTAGCTGACGATGGTTTGGGCGTAACCGACGGGATCCTGTCCGAACGGGGCATCCACGCGCAGGGTCGCGCCGATCTTGTTGCCCTGCATGGTCAGTGCGACAAAGGACTCCGTGGGGGTCTGTCCCAGCGTGTGCGGAATGAAGGCCAGGACGTCGGCCGGGCCGGTGAATTTGATGAA
>NZ_JAUZVL010000043.1:0-3472 GCF_031844545.1 Arthrobacter sp. AB6 | reverse complement strand
AAGGACCGCCGCAGCCAGCGCCTTCGCCGCCGCCAACTTCGCTTCCGACCGCGCCACCCCGCCCAGGACGTCCAAGGCCGCATCAACAACCCGCTGCAACGGATCATCACCGAGCACGCCGGCACCCGCACCGAGCGGGATGGAACCATCAGCGAGAGCCTCGGCGACAGGGGCCCCGCCAGCGCCACGCCCGCCTTGACGGGAACCACCAGAAGCAGCGGCGGAACCAGAAGCTGCAGGGCTTCCGCCAGCCAGCGCAGCCATAAACGCAGCGACAGAAGCGTCAACCGCTTCCTCCGCCTGCACCACCGCCGCGTTCGATTCCATACCTCCATCATCGTGAGGGGGTCCGACATTATTAGGCCCTCAGCCCACCGCCTGCGAAAAAGTTTTGAATCTTTTTGGGCCACCCCTGTCCGGGCGATAGCGAGCCAGGCGGGATCGGCCCCGTTTTGGGGATGGGCGCCTCGCTCCGGTACCCTATTGAGGTTGGTGACGTGTCCGAGCGGCCGAAGGTGCAACACTCGAAATGTTGTTTGGTGTAAAAGCCAACGTGGGTTCAAATCCCACCGTCACCGCCAAGTAGCAGGGCCCCGTTTCTCTTTGTGAAAGAGAAACGGGGCCCTTTTGGTTTGTGGACCAGTTGCCGTTCCGGCGTCCTGCGTCGAGTGCCCGGCACGGCGTGGAGACCGGTGAAGCACATACATTGGAAAGGAAACCGAAAAGCACCTGCCGGATTGGGATTTCCGCACAAATTTTCCGCATTCCGCGGTGGATACCATGGGCTGACCGGACAGAGCCGTCCGGCCAGATCGACCAGAAGGAACCCATGACTGCGGTGACGGTGGACGATATCCTCTCGGATCTCCCCTTGGGCTTTGGAAGCCTCATCCTCCGGCCGGCGGACGGCTCCGCGGTGGAACGTTTCCTGATCATGGACGCCGAGGATGAAAAGCTGGACGGTGACAGGGCGTTTGTCCTGCTGATTGGAGTCCGCGGACGGTCGGCTTTGCCCGCATTGCGCCGGCTGCTGCGGAACCCCCCGCCGGTGGTGGCCGTCAAGGGAAACCGGCAGGAGCTGTCCGAAGCCGAAGAGTTGCTGCGCGACGCCGGTACCGGCCTGCTCCTGGTGGACCCGGCCGCCGATTGGGACCGCCTGCTGTCTATCGCCAAAGACAGGATCCAGCCCCGCAGCTATCAGAGCGAAGTCCTGACGCTGCTGGAAGAAGACCTGTTCGCGATCGCCCAGACCACTGCCCGTCTCACCTCCAGCCATGTGGTGATCGAGGACGCGGCCAACAAGGTCCTGGCGTATTCCACCGTTTCCAATGACATAGATGAGCTTCGCAAAGCCTCCATCCTGGCCAGGCGCGGGCCACGGAAATACGAGCTGCTGCTCAAGGACCTTGGGGCCTACCGTGAACTGCATGGCACCCGGTTCCCCGTGCGCGTACCCGCCAGGCCCCAGGACGGACTGCGCGAACGCGTAGCCATCACGCTTTTCGCCGGTAACAGGATCATGGGCTACATCTGGCTCCAGGAGACCGGCGACGGCTTCGGCCCGGACGTTGACCAAGTGTTGCAGGGTTCCGCTGTCCGTACCTCGGCTGAGCTGATCCGTTACCGCAACCAGCAGTCCGTGCACATGCGGGAGGACCGTATTGCCCGGATCCTTTCAGGTCCCGCGGAGGCAGCAGCCAGCGCGCACAGCGAAAAGATCTCCGCTGACCGCCCGGCCGCTCTGATCCTGATCGGGATTTCCGATGTCGAAGCCGATGACGCCGCACTAAAGCACGGCGAGCTTGCCAACCTGGCTTCCATCCACGCCGCTGCCTACAAAGCTTCCGCAATCGTGGGGCAGTTCAAAGGCGACACCGCAGTGATTGTCCCCGGCCTGCAGTCTGCAGCAGCGGAACCGGGGCTCCGGGGCCTTGCAGAGTCCATCGTCCGGGATGCACGCAAGCACCTTGGCATCACGCCGTTTGCGGCCGTAGGCCCGGTGGTCCCGGACCTGCTCTCCATCCACTCGGTCACCCGGATGGCAGAAGCACTGTTGAGCTGCGTGGGAAGGTCCACAACGTCCTCAGTGGCCACCGTGGACGATTTTGAGGGAGAGATCCTTTTCCGCGAAGCAGTACAGAATTTCGCGTCTTCGGCTTTCCGCCACCGCAGCCTCTCGGCCCTCCTGTCTGAGGACGTTGAACTGGCCGAAACGCTGCGGGTGTACTTCGAAGCTTCCCTTGATGTTGCCTTATGCGCCCAACGGATGAACCTGCACAAAAACACCGTCTACTACCGCATCAGCAAGGTATCCAAAGTGACCGGACTGGACTTCGGCAACCCCCGGGACTCGCTGGTTGCCCTGCTGCACATCCAGGAATGGGCTGAAACATCCAATCGAAAAGCGGGCCGGAAATGACCGTAGCGATTGCGGCCCCACCGCTCGGCCCCCTCCTCCACGACCTCGTGCGGAACCATCGGCCACGGCGGGAGTCTGGGTCTGTCCCGGCGAACATCCCGTTCCTTGCGGACGTTCCCTTCAACAAGTTCGGCATAGCCATTGCCACCACTTCCGGCCAGGTCTTCAGCTCCGGCGACGCGGATGTCCCCTTCTCGATCCAGAGCATCTCCAAAGTGTTCACGCTGGCCATGGCCCTACAGGGCGACACCACCGGAAGGCTGTGGTCCCGGGTCCTGCGTGAACCTTCAGGGACCCCGTTCAACTCGCTGGTCCAACTGGAGGCGGAACACGGGATCCCGCGGAACCCCTTCATCAACGCCGGCGCCTTGGTGGTCACGGACCACCTGATGGAAGAAACATACGACGCCGCCGCTTGGGTACTGCGGTTCCTCACCGCACAAGCGGGCGTCAGCGGGCCGTACATCGATGAAGCGGCGGCCGCCAGCGAGCTTTCGGGCAGCAGCCGCAACCTGGCGCTCGCGCATTTCCTGAAGGACTTCGGCAACCTGAAGCGACCGGCGGAAGCAGTGGTGGAGAACTACGTCCGCCACTGCTCCATCATGATGACCTGCGTTGAACTCGCCAAGGCAGGGCTTTTCCTGGCCGGGGAAGGCCGGGGAACGACGGGCCCCGTCCTGTCCCCGAGCGAGGCCAAACGCGTTGGCTCCATCATGCTGACCTGCGGCATGTACGACGCTGCCGGAGAGTTCGCGTACCGGGTGGGCCTTCCTGGCAAAAGCGGTGTAGGTGGCGGCATTCTGGTCATCGTTCCCGGCGAGTGCTCCATCTGTGTGTGGAGTCCCCGGCTCGACGGCAAAGGCAATTCCCTTGCCGGCACTGCCGCCCTCGCCGACCTTTCCGACCGCACCGGCTGGTCAGTTTTCTGATCTGCATTCCCTTGCCTGCCATGTGAAGGTATCCCCCCACAACCTTTCCCCACCCAGTCAGATCTTCCCCGGATCGAAAGGATCAACCATGCCCCACAACCCCAACGACGAGGTTGCAGCAAAT
>NZ_JAUZVL010000042.1:0-4191 GCF_031844545.1 Arthrobacter sp. AB6 | reverse complement strand
ACGGAGTGGACGGGCGCTTTGTGCTTGCCTAGGGTTTGGCCTTACGGCAGGGACTCGCAGGCTCGTCCGTCGTTGTTGCCATCGAGCTTGGCTACATCACCGTAGTACGGGTAGTAATTGTCAAACCATGCTTGCGCCTGGTACTCGTACTGGAAATCGGTGCAGTTCTTGGTGTCCCCCGGGTTGCTGGGCTGGGTTGGAGGCGGCGGAGTAGTTCCGCCATCGCCGGCGCAGGTCCCTGAAACTGTCGGGCTGGGGGATCCTGCTCCCTGCCATTCTTGGAGGCTGACAGGCCGGTTCATGCCAGGCCCCGCGTACCAGATCGTGGAGTTGCCACAGTCTTTGTAGAACTTGTCACCCGTGATGCGCTGCACCGCTTGGGGAGTTGGGAAGGCTTCTTCCTGCCACTCGTTGTAACCCAGGGGGCGGCCGGCGCCCGTGCTGAGGTTGGACATCCGTGCGAACTCGTTTGCCCAGGTTAGCTTCATGAAGCCTTCATTGCCGCGGTCGACGTAAGACCGGTAGCCGGAGGCTGCCCATTCAGCGCCGGTGAGTTTGTGGTTGACTCCGTCTTCACCTTCGACGAAGAGTTCGGTGGATGTGCCCCACTTGTAGTAATAGCTGCCCTTAATCCAGCCAGCGTTACGCGGCGTCGGGTAGCCAGCGGTCTGCCACTGAGGGAAGGACAGCCGTGTCCACATCCAGTAGTTCTCGCCACCCGGCCAGAACGTGACTGCGTATACTGTTGGCGACCACGGGTACTTCACGAAATCCGTGGACGCAGGCGTGGGGGTCTGGAAGGTGTAAACATCGCGCCACTTTTCATAGCTAAGCTGGCGCGGGGTTGGGGTGCCGCCCGAGTCCGGGACCATTTCGAAGATGGTGGAGTCGTAAACGATCTTCTGCAGGGGGTACTTCTGCTGGCTCGGGTCGGTGATCATCTTGCCGGGACGCGGGAAAGGATTGGTGCCGCACTGGGTGCCATTCAGCCAAGCCTCAAGTGCTGTGCGCTCTTCCGGGTCAACGCCGATGTTCCAGCGCCACTTCACGGATACCCAGTTGATGGCGTAGAGACATTGATTCTGGGTGGGCATCCAGGTAGCGGGGTCCTGATCGCTCTTGGACTGGTTCACGTTATCGGTGACAGCGATAAGGCTGTTTTGGTAGTCGAGGTCGTTGGCGAACGCGGTGCGTTGCTCGTTTGTCCAGCTCCAGGCCACAGACCGCCATGCTTCGGCTAGCGGCACCATGTGGTCGATGTCGACATCTGACGCGTTGGTCCAAGTGGCGCCGTCGTACTGGGAATTCCACTGCCCGGTTGCGACGGTGCAGCCGGAACTGAACGTGACGGGGACGGTGGATTCTTCCATAAGAACTTCGGCGCGGGTGTCGCATCCGTCGCCATCAGCGTCAATCCAGTGGTTGAAGTAGTCCCGACTGTAGGCCGGCGCTACGTTCCTGGTCAGCGGCAGTTCGGCAAGGAGAGTTTCCCCGGTCGTGGTTGGTCCTGACGCTCCACCGCCGGCGGTGGCCTCGGGTTGCAGGGTTCTTGCGCTTGGAGAGGCGGGGACTGTTTCCAGTGATGGTGCTGGCTGCGAGGGCGTGTCAGTCGGAGACGGTTCCGCTGCTGGTGCTGCAGTCGTCGGCGACGGCGCTTCGGCGGCGAGAGTCGCCGTCTCCGTTGACGTTGATGTGGACGTCGGCGACGCTGTGGAGTCGCTGGTAGTGGTTGTGCTTGGTGCCGCGGTGGCCGGAGCAATGGATCCGAAGGTGGATGTTGCGATGGCGAGCGAAGCGAAGGCGGCCAAAAGCCGCCTGCGGTGATCCCACATGGGTGTCCTTCTATATAACGCTGCGAGTCAGGCAGCAAGTCAAATGATGACTGGATCATAATCGAACGATTGGACTATCGACGATTTCAATATGACTGTGTCAGTGCGACCGGCGGCACCGCCGTACTGTAGACGCGGCGGGAGTTGCCACGAGCACCACCGAAACGGTGCCTTAGGCATCGTCGGGGGAGCGAGCTCACAAGGCAGTGTATGACTTGGATTTCTTGAAATGCGTAGGAGATTCCCGACCGTCCCGATAGGGTCACCTCAAGAAGGCCGCGGCTTCCCACTTTTGTTGATGAAAGAGCCGCGTGTTGGGGGACCTTATGCACCGAAACTTCGGCTCGAGCTCAATGACAGCCTGGACGAGGACCTGCGTCTTGGGAATGGTCCTTGCACTTAGCGGGACCGGGGTGATTCCGGGAACGGCGGCGTGGGCAAGCACACAGACAACCCAGAAAAGCGTTCTGCAGTTGCCGGCAGAGACCCCATACCTGAAGGAGGAGACCGCTGCCGCTCCGGACGAAAAATGCGCAGAACTCCTGATAGTAGGCGTCCGGGGTTCTGGCGAGTCTGCTGGGATGGGTGAGAAGGTGCAGGCGGCGGTGACTGAAGTTGAAAACCACATCGGTGCTAAGCGTTCGATCCGCAACGTCGCGCTGGATTACCCTGCGCTAAGCACCGACTATATAAAAACCGACGTGGCCGATGCTCTGCAGATGAAGAGCAACTGGGTTTACCTAAGCAGCGTTGGCCGGGGAACCCTGACCCTAGGCGAGGTCTTGGGTGATTCTATGCTGAAGTGTCCAACTGAAAGATGGATACTAGTTGGCTACTCCCAGGGGTCCCTGGTGATCAACAATGCTGTCGAGCACTATTCGGATCCATCAAGTATGCCGGCATCTTCAAAATTGCAGATCCAGCACGAATCGACGGTGCGGTGGTACCGAACCAGGGCAGCGCGAAACCGGGCGAAGGGATCGCTTAATACTTTGGCATCCCCGGGCATGACTCCCCGACTAGCCTCAGGCCTGTGACCGTCGAGATCTGCAACGAGTACGACATCGTTTGCGATGTGCAGAACGCCATCCGACGATTACCAGGGCTTTGGCTAATGATGCACTCCGTTCACAGCTCTATAGGACGACCGTTTGTGGCGGGGAGGAAAGCGTTTCGGGTTCGCTCGCTTCGGACCACGCTCTTGGGGCTAACGTAGGGTCGTGGCGCATAAAGGCTGGCTATAAACCGGATATTGGGGTCCTGGCCACCGCATCAGGCTTCCAGCTTGATGCGTCGCACTGGTTCAAGGTAGAGGCCAGTGGCGCCTTCAGCGGAGTCCTTGGACAGGGAACCTTCGCTGTCCCGATGGAGCTTGTAACTCCGGACTTCGGGGTTTTGTCCACGCGCTTGGAAATCTACGCTGTACCGTCATGTGATGCCCTGGCAGACTGTGGACTTGACTTGGCGCCCCAGAACCAAACGGTCAGTTCTTACGTACCCGAAACACCAGTGCGTGGCCGCATCCTCTGCCAAGATGGACGACCTGCAGGGGTAATAATGGTGGCGGCGCACACTCTGGAGGGCAGCGAGTACGACACCTACAGCCACAGATATGCAACTGCGCTGACTGACTCCAACGGTTACTACTCTATAGACGTTTCGTGGCTCAGCCCTCTCACGACGACTAAAAGGGTTACCGTCCGGGCTAACTTGAAGGACGGGCATGACAATAACACTGGGTTCAACAAAAATCATGTGCCCTACTTCCTTGGCGAGGCTCTGCACGAAGGCGATGCCTCCGTTTTTACGGCTCCTTCCGCCGGTCCCACAGTGCCAGTTGCTAAATTAGAGTTCGGTTACATCGAAGGCACTGCTGATCTTGACCCACTCATCACGCAGTCAAATCCCAGGGTAAACGGCGACGTTTACGCACAGAGCTACGGTGAATCGCAGCCCAGTTACAACTCAGCTAGATGGTGCTACGGGTGTGACGTGTCTGGTACCCGGTTAGAAGGCTTTCCTGAAGATGAAAAGGGCGGCTACAGGATCAAAGTGGTTCAAGGAGCCCACAAGGTTTTTTACCAAGACATCAACTTCAATCGCTACTACTGGAGAATCCACGGGGATGGAGGGTATCCGGCCCATTCAGCGCCTGACTTCGTGGATGGAGAAGGGTGGGTGCTGCCAAGCGAGGGCAAGGTCGTGTACGTCATCCCTGGGGAAACGGTGACTCTACAGCCTGACCGGCTGCCTAGCCGTTCATGGCTAATTTTCACTTCTTCGACGAAGAGAGTAAGCAGTTTGTGCGGGAGGATGCCCTTCCGATGGCGATATATAAAAGGGAGGGAGGCGGCTATTC
>NZ_JAUZVL010000041.1:0-4332 GCF_031844545.1 Arthrobacter sp. AB6 | reverse complement strand
TGAAGAAGCGGCGGCGGCGTTCCCGTACCAGCAGGCCTACCTGCCCTACAACCGCCTCATCGACGGAACGGTCCACGACTGGTGAGCACTTCCATCCCGGCCGCCGGGAAGCCGAAGCTCCGCATCATTGTGATGGGGGTGTCCGGCTGCGGCAAGACCACCATCGGCGATCTCGTCGCCCGGGAACTCGGCGTGCCGTTCCTCGACGGCGACTCCCTCCACCCCGTGGAGAACGTCGCCAAGATGGCCGCCGGCACGCCCCTGACGGACCACGATCGCTGGCCCTGGCTCGCGACGGTGGGCACCGAGCTGGCCAACGCGGGCGAGGGCGGCATGGTCCTGGCGTGCTCTGCCCTCCGCCGCAGCTACCGCGACGCCATCCGTCAGCAGGCCCCGGACACCATCTTCCTGCACCTGCACGGCAGCAAGGAGGTCCTGAGGGCGCGGACGGAAGGGCGCACCGGCCACTTCATGCCGCCCGCCCTCCTTGACTCCCAGCTCGCCACGCTGGAACCCCTGGAGGCTGACGAATCCGGCTTCGTCGTCGACATCGCTGCCGGCGTGGACGAGGTGGTGCGGGAAGCACTCACCGGAATTGCCGCCGTCGCACGCTTCAGCACTGCCGGCCCTGCCGGTGCCTCCGGCACCCGGCCGCGGCAGTTCGACGTCGACCTCCAGGCGGCGCCGTTCAACCTCGACGACGACGCCGTGTCCTGGGTGGAATCCACCCTGGACGGCATGAGCCTTGAGGAAAAAATCGGTCAGCTGTTCATCAACCACAACAACGACTACTCCCCGGAGTACCTCGATGGCGTGCTGGAGAACTACCATGTGGGCGGCATGCGGTACCGGCCGGGCCCGTCCGCGGCCGTGCAGGAGCACATCCGGTACGCCCAGTCGAAGACCCGCATCCCTTTGCTGGTGGCCTCCAACCCGGAAATGGGGGGAGCCGGAAGCTGTGACGACGGCACATTCGTGTCCACGCACCTGCAGGCCGGCTCCCACCCGGACAAGGCCATCGCCCGGCAAATGGGGCAGGTAGCCGGGGTGGAAACCGCGGCGCTGGGCTGCAACTGGGCCTTCGCGCCGATCGTGGACATCCACTACAACTGGCGGAACACGGTCATCTCCACCCGGGCATTCGGGAACACCCCGGAAATCGTGGTGGAGCGCGCCAAGGAATACTTCGACGGCATCAGCGAGTCCCCGACAGTGTGCGCCATGAAGCACTTCCCGGGCGACGGCGTGGACGAACGCGACCAGCACGTCGTCACGTCCTACAACACGTTTGGCTACGAGGAGTGGAGCCGCACCTACGGGCACGTGTACCGGGAGATGATCGGGCACGGCGTGCAGTCCATCATGGTGGGGCACATCGGCGCCCCGGAGCTGTCCCGGCATTTCCGGCCGGGCATGGCGGACGCGGACATCCTGCCGGCCACGCTGTCCGCGGAGCTGCTGCAGGACCTGCTCCGCGGCGAACTGGGGTTCAACGGCCTTGTCCTTACCGATGCCTCGCAGATGGTGGGCCTCACCCAGGCCATGAAGCGCAAGGACCTGGTGCCGGCCACCATCGCGGCCGGCTGCGACATGTTCCTCTTCTTCCGCAATCCGGCGGAGGACTTCGGCTACATGCTGGACGGCTTCAAGTCCGGCGTCATCACCGAACAGCGCCTCCATGATGCACTGCGCCGGATCCTTGGGCTGAAAGCTGCCTTGGGGCTGCACCGTAAGCCGGCGGACCAGCTGGTTCCGCCTCCCTCGGCGCTTGCCGTGATCGGCAGCTCCGAACACCGGGCTGTTGCGGCGGACATCGCGGACAAGACCGTCACCCTGGTCAAGGACACTGCACACAACCTGCCCATCACGCCGCAGACGCATCCGCGCATCCGGCTGTACGGCATTTCCGGCGGGGCGGATTTCACCCGCGCCGATCCTCTGGCCTACCTGGACACCGTCAAGGAGGAGCTGGAGACCGCCGGCTTCGAGGTGCACCTGTTCAAGACCGCGGACCAGCGGGAGGCTGCGGGGGAGACCGGCATCAACTTCATGTCGGTCATCTCCGAGGAAGCCACCGGCGACTACGCGGACAAGTACGACGCCGCTTTTGTGTTCGCCAACGTCAAGGGTTTCGCGCAGGAAGCAGCGATCCGGATCAAGTGGTCCACGCCGATGGCCGCGGAGATCCCCTGGTACGTCACCGAGGTCCCCACGGTGTTTGTGTCCCTGAACCAGCCAAACCACCTGATCGATGTGCCGATGGTCAAAACGGCCATCCACGCGCACGCAGGGTCCCGCGAGGCCATCCGGGCCACCATCGAAAAGATCCAGGGCAAGTCCGCATTCCAGGGCACGTTCAACGACAACGTGTTCTGCGGTTCCTTCGACACCCGGCTCTGACCGGCGTCAACCCCGACGGCTGGGACGAGGCCATCCGCCGGCAAGCCAGCCCCCACGCAACAGCGGACGACGGCGGGACCCTCCGCCGTCGTCCGCTGCTGTGTGCCAGTGCTCCGCCAAGCCAGCGTGGTTGCCGGGCGGGGGCGGCGCTTAGTAGGCCTTAACGCGCTGTTCGACGACGAGGTGGATAAGCGCGAAGACGCCGTCCTCGTCGATGGCTGCAAGGGCTGCATTGAGTGCAGCGGGGATGTCCTTGTCCTTGGTGACAGTGACCCCGAAACCGCCGAAGGCCCTGGCCATCAGGCCGAAGTCCGGATTCTTCAGTTGCGTGCCGGAGACGCGGGACGGATAGTGCCGCTCCTGGTGGGTGCGGATGGTCCCGTACTCCTGGTTGTCCATGACGATCACAAGCGGCGTGGCACCGTACTGGACCGCCGTAGCCAGTTCCTGGCCGTTCATCAGGAACTCGCCGTCGCCTGCAATGGTGACCACCCGGCGTGCCGGTTCCGCCAGCGAGGCCGCGATGGCCGAGGGGACCGAGTAGCCCATCGAGCCGTTGCGGGCGCTGATCATCGAGGCGTACCGGCGGGTTGGGAAGTAGCGGTGGGCCCAGTTGGTGTGTTCGCCAGCGCCGAAGGTCACCATGGCATCCTCCGGAAGCCGTGGCACCAGGTTCGCCATCAGGGTGTCCATCCGCGCCCGGCCCGGTGCGGGGGAGGCCGGGGGCAGGGCGGCGAACCTTTGCTGCTCCGTCCGCATCCGCGCGGTCCAGGCTTTCCACTCCTCCTTGGCCGGCAGGCTGATGCCAGTGAGGTCGCGTACGAAGGCTTCCGGCTTGGCCAGGATTTGCCGGGAGACCGGGCCCGACCGGCCGCGGAGCGAGGGGTCCACGGTAACCAGGAAGTTCTTCTTGCTCCAGTCCTGCCGGCAGACGAACCCGTCCGTAATAACATCGCCCGGCACCGTCCCCACAAAGACCAGCAGGTCGGTTTCCTCCAGGAGATCGTAGGTGGGGCGGGGCCGGCCATAGCCAATAGGGCCAACATAGGAGGGCGAATCGAAGGACACCGTCCCCTGTGTCCGCCATTCCGCAGCTGCCGGGATCTGGTGCCGTTCCAGCCAGGCGGTCAGCTGGTCTGCCGCCGCCTGGGTCCAGTCGTTGCCGCCGGTAACGAACAGCGGCCTGCTCGATTCTTCCAGTGCAGCCCGGAGGGCGATAGCATCCGTGCTGCTCATGCCACCGGAGGCTACGGGTATGGCCGGATGCAGCGCAGGGTCGATCTGCTGGCGGATGATGTCCTCCGGCAGGCCCACCACCACCGGGCCCGGCCGGCCGCTCATGGCCGCAAACACTGCCTCGGCCACGATCTCGGACGCCCGTTCTGCGTGGTCAAGGACCATGACCCGCTTGGCGCCGGTATCGAACCAGGCCTTGATGTCGAACTCCTGGAAGGCCTCCCGGTCCCGGTGCGCGAAGGGGATCAGGCCCACAAACAGAAGCATGGGGGTGGAATCCTGCCACGCGGTGTGCAGGCCAACATGGGCGTTGGCGGCGCCGGGCCCACGGGTCACCATCGCCACGCCGGGGCGCTGGTTCATCTTTCCGTCCGCTTCAGCCATGTAGGCGGCGCCGCCCTCATGCCTGCAGACGATGGTTTCAATATCCGAGGCGTGCAGGCCATCCAATACGTCGAGGAAGCTCTCGCCCGGCACCACATAGGTGCGCTCCACCCCGTGCGAGGCCAGCGAATCAACTATCACATGGCCCGCGGATTTGGTTGCTGGTTCTGGCTTCTCCGAAGGGTTTGCCTGCAGCCCGTGCTGCGCGGAGGATTCGACGGCGGCGTGCGGGATGTGCGGTTCGGTCAGGGTTGCTGCTGCGGGTTCCGTTGTCATGGTCTTTCTTTATTGTTCGGTTATCTGATGGGTGTG
>NZ_JAUZVL010000040.1:0-4551 GCF_031844545.1 Arthrobacter sp. AB6 | reverse complement strand
ACCCACCACCAGCCTAGACTTACCGTCATGACCTCGAGTTCCAGCGGCCCACAGGTCCGCCGCGCCACCATCCTGGACGTGGCGGCCGCCGCAGGAGTATCCCGGCAGACAGTCACCCGGGCCATGAACGACATGCCAGGAATCAGCGCGGCCACCCGTGAGCGCGTCAAGGCGCTGGCAACAGAGCTCGGTTATTCCCCCAGCCGGTTTGCCAAGGGCCTGGTGCAGGGCGCCCGAACCTCACTGGGGCTGGCCATTCCGGATCTCACAAACCCCTATTTCCCGGCCTTTGCATCCAGCGTGGTGGAGGAAGCCACCCAGCGGGGCTGGAACGTGGTCATGGATGATTTTGGCCACGGCAGCGGAAACGGCCTCGACGCCGTGGCCCGGCTCGCGCCCCAGGTTGATGCCCTGATCGGCTACCTTGGGGCCAGCTCGCATCAAGCCCAGTCCTTGATGGGACGGCGCCCTGTGGTGGTCCTGGACAACCCGGCAGGACAGGCCGCCGGCCGGATCTCCTTTGACTACGTCCATGCGGCACGGATGGCACTGGAGCACCTCCTGGCGGCACAGTGCCGGCAGATCGCCTACCTGGATTCGGACGAAGGAGGGCCGGCCACCACCCGCGGGCTCGCTGTTGCGGCAGCGGCCGCCGACGCCGGCATCGACATCATCATCCGCCAGGCAGCGGACACAGCCCCGGCGGCACGGGACGCAGTCCGCTCCCTGCTCGAGCAGCACGGCACGGTCGACGGGCTCCTGGTGTTCAACGACCTCATGGCGGCGGGAGCCCTCAAAGCCCTGCACGCCGCCGGCAGGGCGGTGCCGCGGGACTGTGCAGTGATCGGCATGGACGGCATACCCCTGGGCGAACTCATCTCGCCCGAGCTGACCACGCTCGCACTGGACCTGCGTGCGGTAGGCCGGGCCGCCGTCGGACTTGTGGCAGATCTGCTGTCCGGCGCAGTAGAGGCTGGAAGCCCGGACGCCGCCCTGGTCCTCAAGCACCGGCTGGTGCTTCGCCAGTCGGCCTGACCCTTCTCAAAGCAGACGTGAACGGATAGGCTTGAACGGCGAGCCGTGAACGTTCACGTATAGCCAGTCGAGACCACGGTTCCCGCACCCCGACCCCAGCCTCCCTGAAGCAAGGAAACCCATGCAAGCCCACTCCCTTACCGCCACGGCGGACAGCACGCCCGAAATCATGACCGGTTCAGCAGCCCGATGCCTGAATCTTGGGGCTGGCGAGATCAGGGACCTGGAATCTCTTGAACCGGGCAAGGGTACGTTGCCTCCGCGCGCTTCCCTGCTCAGCGACGCGCCACGGCTGTCGTTGAACGGCGACTGGCAGTTTCGCCTTAGTTCCGGCATCCGGACCGCACCGAAAGCCGGCTGGCAGCAGGGCGAGGACCTGAATGGATTCGAGAGCCTGCCCGTACCATCCTGCTGGCCAATGCACGGGCATGGCACTCCCGCCTACACCAATGTCCAGTTTCCCTTCGCCGTGGAGCCGCCGCATGTGCCGGAAGCCAATCCCATTGGCGACCACCTGGTTGCCTTTGAGGCCGGCCCCGAGTTCTTCCCGCACGCCCTGCTGCGATTCGACGGCATCGAGTCCGCCGGAACCGTGTGGCTGAACGGAGTAGAGCTTGGAACTACGCGCGGCAGCCGGCTGGCCCATGAATTCGATGTATCCGGGATCCTGGTTCAGGGGCAGAACATCCTTGCTGTGCGGGTGGCGCAGTTCTCGGCCGCCAGCTACGTGGAGGACCAGGACATGTGGTGGCTTCCCGGCATCTTCCGCGATGTGACGCTGCAGGCAAGGCCTGAGGCCGGCATCGACGACGTCTTCGTCCACGCAGGCTACGACCACGCCACCGGCGAAGGCACCCTCAAGGTGGAGGTGACCCGGGGCGGACAGGCGATTGACGCCGTCGTCCGCGTTGCCGAACTGGATGCGGAACTGTCTGCAGGCACGGAACTGCGCATCCCCGCCGTCGAACCCTGGTCTGCGGAGGTGCCCCGGCTCTATGAGGCCACCGTCAGCACCCCCGGAGAGTCGGTGGAGCTGCAGCTCGGCTTCCGCAGCATCACCATCGAGGACGCGCAATTCAAGGTCAACGGACGGCGGATCCTGCTGCGCGGCGTTAACCGCCACGAACACCATCCTCGCTTCGGCCGCGTGGTTCCCAGGGACGTAGTGGAGGCCGAACTGCGGCTCATGAAACAGCACAACATCAATGCCATCCGCACCTCCCATTACCCGCCGCACCCGGAGTTCCTGGCACTTGCCGACCAGCTCGGCTTCTATGTCGTGCTCGAGTGCGACCTTGAAACGCATGGCTTTGAAAGCGCCGGCTGGGCCCAAAACCCGAGCGACGACCCGCAGTGGGAAACAGCCCTGGTGGACCGCATGCGCCGGACGGTTGAGCGGGACAAGAACCACCCCGCGGTGATCATGTGGTCGCTTGGCAACGAGGCGGGCACCGGCAGGAACCTCGCCGCCATGTCCCGCTGGACCAAGGACCGGGACCCTTCCCGCCCCATCCACTACGAGGGCGACTGGTCCTCCGCGCACGTCGACGTCTACTCCCGGATGTACGCCAGCCAGGCGGAAACTGCCCTGATCGGGCAGGGGATTGAGCCGGCGCTCGAAGATGCCGCGCTGGATGCCCGGCGCAGGGCGATGCCATTTGTCCTTTGCGAGTATGTCCACGCCATGGGCAACGGCCCCGGCGGCATGAGCGAGTACCAGGAGCTTTTCGAGAAGTACCCGCGCCTGATGGGCGGCTTCGTGTGGGAGTGGCTGGAACACGGCATTACCGTCGCCTTCCCGGACGGTGGCGAGCACTACGCCTACGGCGGGGACTTCGGCGAAGAAGTTCACGACGGCAATTTCGTCACCGACGGCCTGGTTGATGCGGACCGCAAACCCCGGCCGGGCTTGCTGGACTTCAAGAAGGTCATTGAGCCGCTGCGCATCGCGGTGGCAGGCGACTGGTCCGGTTTCACACTGCGCAACGGCCAGGACTTTGCGGACACTGCTGCGTTCAGCTTCGGTTATGTGGTGGAATCCCAGGGCAGGACCCTCGACGCCGGCACGCTGGACGTTCCGCGCGTGGCACCACAGGCGGAAGCGGTCATTGCCCTGCCTGCCAGTGTCGCTGCCCTTGCCGTCTCTGAGCATGACGGCCGGCCTGCTGTACTGACTGTCAGCGCAGTCCTCGCCGCTGATTCCGCTTGGGCTGCCGCTGGTCACGAAATTGCCTGGGGGCAGTCCGTCCGGGAGCCTGGCGCTCCGGCTGGACCGGCGCCGGCTGCAGCGGTGCACGTCCAGCAGGATGAACTGACGCTGGGCCCCATCGTCTTCAGCCGGGTGACGGGCATGCCCACCTCCATAGGCGGCATCCCCGTGGAAAAGCTCGCGCTGAATCTGTGGTGGGCCCCCACGGACAACGACCTTGGCCGTGAATGGGGCGGCGCCGACGAGCGTCCCCTGGCCGCCCGGTGGAAGGATGCCGGCCTCAACCGCCTCCACAACCGTTTGCTGGGTATCACGGCGGACGCCGCTGCCGGCGCCGCCCCTGGCTCCAGTACTTTCACTGCCGACGGCGGGCGAAACGGCGGCGAAGTCCTGACCGTCCGGACGCGTGTAAGCGCTGCCGACAAACAGTATGGAGTGTTGGTGGACTATGCGTGGACCAGCGATGGCGAAGCTGTTGGGCTTCGGACCTCGGTCCGGCCGGACGGCGCGTGGACCGATCGAGGCTACGGCGTGGAATGGGCGCGGATAGGGCTGGAACTTGTGCTGGGAGAAGAGGCGGAGCTGGTGAGCTGGTTCGGCCAGGGTCCCCACCAGAGCTACCCGGACACGGGGCAGGGAGCGCGGACGGGCTGGTTCTCGATTCCGCTTTCGGGGATGGATGTGGACTACGTGCGGCCCCAGGAATGCGGCGCCCGGTCCGGCGTGCGGTCGGCTGCATTGCGGTTTGGGGACCGGGCGCTGGAGATAGCGGGAGATTCTTTTGCGCTGACTGTCCGGCCCTACAGCCAGGACGTCCTGCACGCCGCGACGCATCGGCCGGACTTGAGGGCGGATGGCCGAAGCTACCTCTATCTGGACCATGCGCTCAGGGGGGTGGGAACCGCTGCTTGTGGTCCCGGTGTGCTGGCGCAGTACCGTCTTGAGCCCCGTGAAGCCGACTTCTCCCTGACCCTGAGGGTGCGCAGCTAAGGGAGCTGCAAAATGTGAGCCAGTCCATAGTGCTGGAGGGCGTGGCGCAGACGTGCCGGCTAAGGCCAAAGACCCCTGGAAACCCCGGAAATCCGGGGTTTCCAGGGGTAGGCCCCGTCCCTGGGAGAGGATTTGCGGAGCGGCTTCGCGCCGTGTATTGTTTTCTGAGTCGCCGCCGCTGAAGCGGAAAAATAGCGGCCAAACCCCTTACCAAACAGCCTGAAAATGGTTCGCCTCTTGGCGCGCCGAACGCGGGCGGGGCCGGTTTCAGAGCAGAGAAAATCGCGGAAACGCCGATTTGCAAAGCTCCTTGAAAC
>NZ_JAUZVL010000039.1:0-5675 GCF_031844545.1 Arthrobacter sp. AB6 | reverse complement strand
TGTGTCTGTTGTTTGAGAACTCAATAGTGTGCCAAGTTTGTTGATACCAATTGTTTTAGTGATTGGTTGAATTGACCGGGCTGTCCGCCCCTGTGGGTGGTCTGGTTTTTACAGCTGGTTTCAAATTTTGTGCAGCCTTTTTGTTCCGTTTTCCCGGGGCTTGGGGTTGTGTCTGTTTTACTTCAACGGAGAGTTTGATCCTGGCTCAGGATGAACGCTGGCGGCGTGCTTAACACATGCAAGTCGAACGATGATCCCAGCTTGCTGGGGGATTAGTGGCGAACGGGTGAGTAACACGTGAGTAACCTGCCCTTAACTCTGGGATAAGCCTGGGAAACTGGGTCTAATACCGGATATGACTCCTCATCGCATGGTGGGGGGTGGAAAGCTTTTTGTGGTTTTGGATGGACTCGCGGCCTATCAGCTTGTTGGTGAGGTAATGGCTTACCAAGGCGACGACGGGTAGCCGGCCTGAGAGGGTGACCGGCCACACTGGGACTGAGACACGGCCCAGACTCCTACGGGAGGCAGCAGTGGGGAATATTGCACAATGGGCGCAAGCCTGATGCAGCGACGCCGCGTGAGGGATGACGGCCTTCGGGTTGTAAACCTCTTTCAGTAGGGAAGAAGCGAAAGTGACGGTACCTGCAGAAGAAGCGCCGGCTAACTACGTGCCAGCAGCCGCGGTAATACGTAGGGCGCAAGCGTTATCCGGAATTATTGGGCGTAAAGAGCTCGTAGGCGGTTTGTCGCGTCTGCCGTGAAAGTCCGGGGCTCAACTCCGGATCTGCGGTGGGTACGGGCAGACTAGAGTGATGTAGGGGAGACTGGAATTCCTGGTGTAGCGGTGAAATGCGCAGATATCAGGAGGAACACCGATGGCGAAGGCAGGTCTCTGGGCATTAACTGACGCTGAGGAGCGAAAGCATGGGGAGCGAACAGGATTAGATACCCTGGTAGTCCATGCCGTAAACGTTGGGCACTAGGTGTGGGGGACATTCCACGTTTTCCGCGCCGTAGCTAACGCATTAAGTGCCCCGCCTGGGGAGTACGGCCGCAAGGCTAAAACTCAAAGGAATTGACGGGGGCCCGCACAAGCGGCGGAGCATGCGGATTAATTCGATGCAACGCGAAGAACCTTACCAAGGCTTGACATGAACCGGAAACGCCTGGAGACAGGTGCCCCGCTTGCGGTCGGTTTACAGGTGGTGCATGGTTGTCGTCAGCTCGTGTCGTGAGATGTTGGGTTAAGTCCCGCAACGAGCGCAACCCTCGTTCTATGTTGCCAGCACGTGATGGTGGGGACTCATAGGAGACTGCCGGGGTCAACTCGGAGGAAGGTGGGGACGACGTCAAATCATCATGCCCCTTATGTCTTGGGCTTCACGCATGCTACAATGGCCGGTACAAAGGGTTGCGATACTGTGAGGTGGAGCTAATCCCAAAAAGCCGGTCTCAGTTCGGATTGGGGTCTGCAACTCGACCCCATGAAGTCGGAGTCGCTAGTAATCGCAGATCAGCAACGCTGCGGTGAATACGTTCCCGGGCCTTGTACACACCGCCCGTCAAGTCACGAAAGTTGGTAACACCCGAAGCCGGTGGCCTAACCCCTTGTGGGAGGGAGCTGTCGAAGGTGGGACTGGCGATTGGGACTAAGTCGTAACAAGGTAGCCGTACCGGAAGGTGCGGCTGGATCACCTCCTTTCTAAGGAGCACCTACAGATTGTTCGTGCCGTGTATGCGGTGCGGGGGTTTGTCAGGAGTACAGCCCGTTGCGCAGACGCTAGTTCTGCGGCGGGTGCTCAAGGGTGGAATATCAACGAATAGCGGCTGCCGGTTCTTTCCGGTGCTTAGTACGGTTCCTCTTTGCGGGGGTTCCTGGAAGGGTGCTGGTGGGTGCGGGTGGTTTAGTGTTTGGCACACTGTTGGGTCCTGAGGCAACAGGGCCGTGGTCTTGCCCTTTTTTGGGGTGGGGTTGCGGGTTTGTGTGTTTCTGGTTTCCTGGCTGCACCGGTCATGCATGTTGTGTGTGTGGGGTGTGTGGTTTGGGGTTGTTGTTTGAGAACTACATAGTGGACGCGAGCATCTTTTATAAGAAGCAATTTCCAAGAATATGAACCTGGATCTGTTGTGCTGTCTTTCGGGATGGTGCAGTGGTTTTCGTGGTTCTCTCGAAAATTAGCGTTTTTGATCTTTTGTGGTCAAGTTTTTAAGAGCACACGGTGGATGCCTTGGCATTAGGAGCCGAAGAAGGACGTAGGAATCTGCGATAAGCCTGGGGGAGTCGATAACCGGACTGTGATCCCAGGGTGTCCGAATGGGGAAACCCCGCCGAGCGCGCGAGTGACTCGGTGACCCGCATCTGAACACATAGGGTGCGTGGAGGGAACGCGGGGAAGTGAAACATCTCAGTACCCGCAGGAAGAGAAAACAATAGTGATTCCGTTAGTAGTGGCGAGCGAACGCGGATCAGGCTAAACCGTTCCATGTGTGATAGCCGGCGGGCGTTGCATGGTCGGGGTTGTGGGACTTTCCATACCAGTTCTGCCGGGCTGGTGGGGTGTGATGTGCAGGCATAGGTGAACGGTTTTGAAAGGCCGGCCAGAGAGGGTGTTAGCCCCGTAACCGTAATGTTGTGTACCGCCTGTGAGAGTATCCCAAGTAGTACGGGGCCCGAGAAATCCCGTGCGAATCTGTCAGGACCACCTGATAAGCCTAAATACTCCCTAATGACCGATAGCGGACCAGTACCGTGAGGGAAAGGTGAAAAGTACCCCGGGAGGGGAGTGAAACAGTACCTGAAACCGTGTGCTTACAATCCGTCGGAGCAGCCTTGTAGCTGTGACGGCGTGCCTTTTGAAGAATGAGCCTGCGAGTTAGTGTTACGTCGCGAGGTTAACCCGTGTGGGGCAGCCGTAGCGAAAGCGAGTCTGAATAGGGCGTTGCAGTGGCGTGATCTAGACCCGAAGCGAAGTGATCTACCCATGGCCAGGTTGAAGCGACGGTAAGACGTCGTGGAGGACCGAACCCACTTCAGTTGAAAATGGAGGGGATGAGCTGTGGGTAGGGGTGAAAGGCCAATCAAACTTCGTGATAGCTGGTTCTCCCCGAAATGCATTTAGGTGCAGCGTTGCGTGTTTCTTGCTGGAGGTAGAGCTACTGGATGGCTAATGGGCCCTACAAGGTTACTGACGTCAGCCAAACTCCGAATGCCGGTAAGTGAGAGCGCAGCAGTGAGACTGTGGGGGATAAGCTTCATAGTCGAGAGGGAAACAGCCCAGACCACCAACTAAGGCCCCTAAGCGTGTGCTAAGTGGGAAAGGATGTGGAGTTGCGAAGACAACCAGGAGGTTGGCTTAGAAGCAGCCATCCTTAAAAGAGTGCGTAATAGCTCACTGGTCAAGTGATTCCGCGCCGACAATGTAGCGGGGCTCAAGTACACCGCCGAAGTTGTGGCATTCAAATATTAGCTAAGCCCTTGTGGTTCAGGCGTTTGGATGGGTAGGGGAGCGTCGTGTGGGCGGTGAAGTCGCGGTGTAAACCAGCGGTGGAGCCTACACGAGTGAGAATGCAGGCATGAGTAGCGAAAGACGGGTGAGAAACCCGTCCGCCGAATGATCAAGGGTTCCAGGGTCAAGCTAATCTGCCCTGGGTAAGTCGGGACCTAAGGCGAGGCCGACAGGCGTAGTCGATGGACAACGGGTTGATATTCCCGTACCGGCGAAAAACCGCCCATGCTGAACAGGGGATACTAACTGCCCGAGACCTGCCTGACACCCCTTGTGGGTGAAGGGTTTTGGTGGAGCGCAGGACCTGATCCTGGGAGGCAAGCGTATTAACAGGTGTGACGCAGGAAGGTAGCCGAGCCGGGCGATGGTTGTCCCGGTCTAAGGATGTAGGGCGAACGGTAGGCAAATCCGCTGTTCATGATGCCTGAGATCTGATGGGACCCCCGTTTGGGGGGATTTGGTGATCCTATGCTGCCGAGAAAAGCATCGACGCGAGGTTTTAGCCGCCCGTACCCCAAACCGACACAGGTGATCAGGTAGAGAATACTAAGGCGATCGAGAGAATTATGGTTAAGGAACTCGGCAAAATGCCCCCGTAACTTCGGGAGAAGGGGGGCCCCAACCTTGAACACCACTTGCTGGTGGGAGGGGATCGGGGCCGCAGAGACCAGGGGGAAGCGACTGTTTACTAAAAACACAGGTCCGTGCGAAGTCGCAAGACGATGTATACGGACTGACTCCTGCCCGGTGCTGGAAGGTTAAGAGGACCGGTTAGCCGCAAGGCGAAGCTGAGAATTTAAGCCCCAGTAAACGGCGGTGGTAACTATAACCATCCTAAGGTAGCGAAATTCCTTGTCGGGTAAGTTCCGACCTGCACGAATGGAGTAACGACTTCCCCGCTGTCTCAACCATAAACTCGGCGAAATTGCAGTACGAGTAAAGATGCTCGTTACGCGCAGCAGGACGGAAAGACCCCGAGACCTTTACTATAGTTTGGTATTGGTGTTCGGAGTGGCTTGTGTAGGATAGGTGGGAGACGTTGAAGCCCGGACGCCAGTTCGGGTGGAGTCATCGTTGAAATACCACTCTGGTCACTTTGGACATCTAACTTCGGCCCGTAATCCGGGTCAGGGACAGTGCCTGATGGGTAGTTTAACTGGGGCGGTTGCCTCCTAAAAAGTAACGGAGGCGCCCAAAGGTTCCCTCAGCCTGGTTGGCAATCAGGTGTCGAGTGTAAGTGCACAAGGGAGCTTGACTGTGAGAGAGACATCTCGAGCAGGGACGAAAGTCGGGACTAGTGATCCGGCGGTACATTGTGGAATGGCCGTCGCTCAACGGATAAAAGGTACCTCGGGGATAACAGGCTGATCTTGCCCAAGAGTCCATATCGACGGCATGGTTTGGCACCTCGATGTCGGCTCGTCGCATCCTGGGGCTGGAGTAGGTCCCAAGGGTTGGGCTGTTCGCCCATTAAAGCGGTACGCGAGCTGGGTTTAGAACGTCGTGAGACAGTTCGGTCCCTATCCGCTGCGCGCGCAGGAAATTTGAGAAGGGCTGTCCTTAGTACGAGAGGACCGGGACGGACGAACCTCTGGTGTGTCAGTTGTACTGCCAAGTGCACCGCTGATTAGCTACGTTCGGATGGGATAACCGCTGAAAGCATCTAAGCGGGAAGCTCGCTTCAAGATGAGATTTCCATACACCTCGTGTGTGAGAGGCCCCCAGCCAGACCACTGGGTTGATAGGCCGGATGTGGAAGCGAGGACTAACGACTCGTGAAGCTGACCGGTACTAATAGGCCGATAACTTACACCACACACCACACCCGTGAAACCGGTTCAAAAGCGGTTCCACACCAGGGTTGGTAAAAAGAAAAATCAAGACTGCTTGCGTCCACTATGTGGTTCCCAAACAACAAACCAAACGTTGTCGGGGAACACCAACTGAATAACAACACCACCCTGCCCCCGAACACGGGCAGGAAAGCATGTTGTAACCACAACACTTCCCACCCCCGGAATCACACCCGGGCGGACGGGTAACAAGGTTACGGCGGTCATAGCGTGGGGGAAACGCCCGGTCCCATTCCGAACCCGGAAGCTAAGACCCACAGCGCCGATGGTACTGCACCCGGGAGGGTGTGGGAGAGTAGGTCACCGCCGGACA
>NZ_JAUZVL010000038.1:0-8905 GCF_031844545.1 Arthrobacter sp. AB6 | reverse complement strand
CACATTGTGCAGCCGGCCCCCTTCTTTTGAGCGGTGACATTTCCGCGGTGGCGCGATGGCGCGGGCCCCTGGTCAGGCGGTCGCAACCTCGGCATCGCCGCTGCCGCCGGTCAGGCGTTCCAACGCGTCTTCCATGTGGCTGATCAAAAGCTTGCCCACGCGCTCCTGGTCCCCGTCCCCCAAGGCCTCGGCGATGGCCTGGTGTTCGGCCACCCGGGCATGCGGGTCGGGATACTTTTTCTCCAGCGCCGTAAGGCACATTCGGGTCTCGGTCAGCAGAGTGTTGTGCATGCGGGTCAGCCGGGTGCTATCGGCCGCCGCCACCAGCGTGGCATGGTATTCCATATCGGCTTCGGACATCGCGTCCAGGTCGCCTTTGTCAGCGGCTCTCTGCATGGCTTTGACGATCGGCATGAGCTGGGCGGCGACACCTTTGCCGCCCTTCTGTAGGATCAGTTCGGAGGCGGCGCGTTCGACGGCGGTGCGCGCCACATACATGTCGCGGACCTCTTCATCGGTCATGGTGATCACGAACAGGCCGCGGTTGCGGATGCTGATCAGCAGGCCTTCCTGCGTGAGCCGCTGCATGGCCTCACGGAGCGGTCCCCGGCTGACGCCGAGCTCCTTGGCCAGTTCCGCCTCCCCCAGCTGGGAGCCCGGCGGAATATGGCCCAGCCCGATTGCCGTGCGCAACTTACCGGCAATGATTGCTGGCGTGGACTCGCGCACCAGGGGCTCAAATCTTTGCATCGGTACCAACTATCCGTCAGGGGTCCGGCTGCGGCCTCGGAGCCCGCAGCGGACCGGTTGTCTTTCATATCCGGCCGGGATGGTCGGATCAAAAACTGTCTACAATCCTACTGCCAGTAAGCTGACCATCCATGGATTATGTAAAAAGAAGTCGGGGCCGCCGGCAAGGCGGCCCCGACTCGTCTGGATCAGGGCGCAGTGTCCACGGCCCGTGAATAGGTCAGGGTTTCGTCCCGGGCGCCGCCCATCCAGATGTCCTGGCAGGCGGCCGCCATTTCATCCAGGCCTTCCACGATGGTGGCGAACACGTTGCCGGGCACCCAGCCGGTGTCGCCGTTCAGCAGCAGGTTGTTCCGGCCGTAGAAGACGGCAAGGTCGACGATGGTCTGCACCGAATCCGTCGAGTCGGCTTCATAGCCGTGTGACGGCGTCTTGAGATCGTTGGACGTAAACGTGAAATAGCAGACGTCGCCCGGGATGGGGGTCACGGTGGTGTTCTCCGCGCCGGGTTCAGCCGGAGCAAACGCCGGAACCAGGTTGTAGATCTCGTTACGGGCGTACTTTCCATGGAAGACCTGCCCGCTGAGGGGAAGTGCGTCCCAGACGGCGTTGGCCGTACGGGGCGCTGCGTCGTCGTGCAGGAGCGCCTTGCAGGTGACTCCGCGCTTTTCAAGGGTGATGTTGATGTACCTGGCCATTTTCTGCCTTACTTCAGGATGGGGGTGGACATTGCCGGGGTGGAATTGGGGCGGGCGTGCTGCCAGTCGACGGCGCCCTGGTATGCGGCGGCCGCCGAGAGCACTCCAGCGTCGCCATGCCGGGGACCCACGATCTGCAGCCCGACCGGAAGGCCTTTGCCGGTGAAGCCGCACGGGACACTAATGCCCGGCTGCTGGGTCAGGTTGAAGGGGTACGTATAGGGCGTCCAGGATGTCCAGTCCTGCGAGGAAGATCCGGCCGGGACGTCACGGCCGGCTTCGAAGGCCGGAATAGGCAGCGTGGGTGTCACCAGAAGGTCGAAGCGCTCGTGGAGAAGCCCCATCTCCCGGCCCAGTTTCATGCGGACCGCCGTGGCGTCCAGGAAGTCCCCGGCACTGAAGCCGGAGTGCCGTTCCAGTGCCGCCGCCAGCAGCGGATCAAGCTGTTCCGCGGCACCGGGGCCGTAGCCTTCCACCACTTTGGCCGCGCCGCTGAACCAGAGCACGTGGTAGGCGTCCACCGGGTCCTGCCAGCCAAGGTCGATTTCCTCCACCTCGGCCCCCAGGTCCCGCAGGACCTGGACTGCCCCGCGGACTGCCTTGTCGACGTCGGGATCATTTTTTCCGTAGCCGAGATCTGGGCTGAAGGCGATTTTCCGACCCCGGACCCCTTCGTCGATGGTGGACAGGAAGGAGCGCGTCGGCGCGGGACCTGCGGACCAGTCGCGAGCGTCCGGGCGGGAGAGGACATCCAGCATCAGCGCCGCATCCTCAACGGTGCGGGTGATGGGGCCGGCGTGGGCGAGGGTGCCGAAGGGGCTGGCCGGGTACAGCGGCACGGTCCCGTACGTGGGCTTGAAACCCACAACGCCGGTAAAGCCGGCGGGGATGCGGATGGAGCCGCCGCCGTCGGTCCCTACGGACCACGGGCCCATACCCTGCGCCACGGCGGCCGCGCTGCCCCCGCTGGAGCCGCCGGCCGTGCGCGAAACGTCCCACGGGTTGCGGGTGATCCCGCAGCGCGGGCTGTCGGTCACGCCCTTCCAGCCGAACTCGGGGCTGGTGACCTTGCCGATCAGCACAGCACCGTTTTCGCGCAGCCTGGCCACGGCGGGTGCGTCCTCGTTCCAGTCTCCATCAGGGGAGGTCAGGCGGGACCCGCGCAACGTCGGCCACCCCTTGGTAAGCATGAGGTCCTTGATGGAGGTGGGTACACCGTCGGCCAGGCCCAGCGGCTCGTTCCGGCGCCAGCGCTGCTCCGATTCACGCGCCGCCGCAAGGGCTGACTCCGCCTCCACCAGGCAGAAGGCGTTGATGCCGCCGTCGTGCTGTTGGATGGCGTTCAGGGCCGCCTCCGCAGCCTCCACCGGGGAGACCTCCCCCGATCCGTACGCGTCAACCAGCTGCGTGGCAGTGGCCCATTCCAGTGAATCAATCACGCTGTGAAGCTCCTTGTCCGGTACAACCTGCGGTCTCAGCCACCGGCTGTGACGCCGGTAACACTGCGGTCAGGTTATGTTGCGCTCACCGCTATTGTCAACAATCCTACTTTCCTATCTTTTGCGTGCTGATGATTGTATGATTGTGCACAATCCGCGGGAGCGGTTCCCACGGTCACTTCAAAGGAGAATCTATGGCCGTCACCATTGGCATGCTGTACCCGGGCTTCGGCGCCGAGGACGACTACCCCTTCATGGAGGAACTCCTGGGCGAGGGAATCCACCTTCCCCTGGTCCACACCTCCGTAGGCGTCGACGCGCACGAAGTCCAGGCCCTGCTCGACCTCGGCAAGAGTGAAAGGCTCCTGGAAGGCGCGGATGCCTTGCGCGCCGCCCTTCCCGACGCCGTTATGTGGGCCTGCACATCCGGCAGCTTCGTCTTCGGCTGGGAGGGCGCACATCAGCAGGCCCGGGAGGTCCAGGAAGCCCTTGAGGTGCCCGCCTCCTCCACGTCCCTGGCCTTCGTTGCCGCCTGCAAGGCGCTGGATCTGACCAAGGTGGCCGTCGCCGCCACCTACCCGGAGGACGTCTCCCGGCACTTCGTGGCGCTGCTGAACCGTGGCGGCATCAACGTCACGCAGCTGGTCAGCCACGACATCCCCACTGCCGCACTTGCCGGCGAGCTTGACCGCGAAGGCGTCCTTGCCCTTGCCCGGAGCAACGACAGCGACGAGGCGCAGGCGATCCTGATCCCAGACACGGCACTGCACAGCGCCCGCTGGATCAACGAACTCGAAGCGGAGCTCGGCAAACCCGTCCTCACCGCGAACCAGGTAACCGTCTGGCAAGGCCTGCAGCTTGCCGGCGCCCTGCGCCCGTGCGACGCTCTGGGCACGCTGTTCAAGAAGACGGCACCGGTCGGCGTCGGAGCATAGCCCGACACGACAAGAAATCCCGGCCGCGGGCTGTCACACGAACAGCCCCGGCCGGGATTTCTTTTGTCCCGGCTATGCCAGCAGGCACTGCCCCGGACCTACCGCCGCCTTGCCCAGGCGGCGCAGCGACGCCCACGCTGTCACCTGGTTGGCCGAGAGGACCGGCTTGCCCAGTTCCCGTTCCAGCGGCGCGATGATGTCGTACGTGGGCAAGTTGGTGCAGCTGATGAAGACCACGTCCGCCTCCGGAACGTCGGCCCCGCGGATCAAGTCGCAAGTGGCCTGGTAGGGAACCTGCCAGATGCCCCCGTCCAGCCCGAGCCCGGCTTGCGCTGCCACCGAATGGCCGGCCTCCTCCAGGAAATCCCCCAGCCGAACAGTCAGGTCCGCCACGTACGGCGTAATGACCACAACCCTGGAGACGCCCAGATACTCCAGCGCCTCCAGCAGCGCCTCGGAGGTGCTGACACCATGCGCGTCGGCGGCGGCTGCCATCACCTTCGAAATATGGCGGGCTCCGGATAAACCGTTGACGAAGCTGCCGGACGTGCAGGCGTAGGCCATGACCGCGGGGCGCACGGCGCTAAGGTTCTTCACCGCAGCGAGGATGTCGGCGTCGTCGCTCACGTCCTCTGCCATCTCCAGGCTGACGGGCTCATCAAAGAACGGCGTCCGGGTGAAGAACAGCGAGACGTCCGACGGCATCCAGCGCCACAGCTCGCGGTCCAGCGCCATGTCGAACGGGCATACCACGCCTATGCCGGCCTGCGCCTCCGGGCCAGCGAACGTGGGTTCAATGGGCTGCATTAGCTCTCCCTAGAATTAGTAGATTGTTGACAATCCATTGCCGTTTGCCTAGGGTCCGTAGTGACCCGGCTAACCCGTACAAAGGAGCATCTTGAACATGTCGAAAATCCCGGCCGACGGCGTCGACCTTGAATTGCCGTCCCCACCCGTTCCGGTGGCCAACTACGTTCCGGTCCGCCAGGTGGGAAACCTCGTTTTCACGGCGGGCCAGACGCCCACCCGCAATGGCGTCCTCACCATCAGCGGCAAGCTGGGTCGCGAGCTCACCATCGAGCAGGGCCAGGAAGCAAGCGCCACGGCGGTGCTTAACTGCCTGGCAGCCCTGAAGCAGCACCTGGGCTCGCTGGACCGGATCGTGTCCGTAGTCAGCCTGACCGGTTACGTAGCTTCGGCCGAAGGCTTCGGTGACCAGCCGGCCGTGATCAACGGCGCCTCGCTGGTCCTGGAACAGGCCTTCGGCAACAAGGGGCGCCATGCCCGGGCAGCTGTCGGCGTTGCCGAACTGCCCGGACTGGCACCCGTTGAAATTGCGATGATTGTAGAGGTGTAGCGGACCGTCAGTGCTGCAGGACGGCCCGGAGGAAGGTCCGGGTCCGTTCCTGCTGCGGGTCCTTGAAGATCTGGGCCGGCGGTCCACTTTCCACGGCAGCCCCGTTGTCGAACATCACCACCCGGTCCGAGATCTCCTCCGCGAACCGCATCTCGTGCGTCACCATGAGCATGGTCATGTCCGTGGTGTGCGCAAGGTTCCGGATGACATTCAGCACCTCACCGATCAATTCCGGGTCAAGCGCCGAGGTGGGCTCGTCGAACAACAGCACCCTGGGCCGCATAGCCAGCGCCCGGGCGATGGCCACGCGCTGCTGCTGCCCGCCGGACATCTGCGGCGGCGTGTGGTTCATGTGCTTCCCGAGGCCCACCAGGTTCAGCAGCTCCGCGGCGCGTTCCTTAGCCTCCGCTTTGTTCATGCCCAGCACGTGGATGGGCGCCTCGATGACGTTCTCCATGGCGGTCATGTGCGGAAACAGGTTGAACTGCTGGAACACCATGCCGATCTTGCGCCGGGTTTCCCGCATCTGCTTGGTCTCGCGCACCTTTTGGCCGGCCGTGACATCCCACAGCACGTCGCCGTCGACCTTCACGAGCCCTTCACTGGGCGTCTCCAGCGTCATAAGGATACGCAGGATCGTGGTCTTGCCCGATCCGGAAGGGCCGATGATGGAGACCTTCTCCCCCGGCGCCACTTCGAAGTTCAGCGACTTCAGGACCTGGTTTGATCCCCAGTTCTTGCTGACGTTCTGGAACCTGATGATCGGATCGGAGGCAAGGCCCACGGGAGTGGTCAGGGGTTGGGGTTCAGTGCTGGGGCGCATAGCGCCGCTCCAATCTGTTGACGAGCCGTGAGGCGGGGTAACTGATGGCCAGGAACAACAGCGCTGCCAGGGTCAGCGGTTCCAGGTAGCGGAAGCTGGAGCTTCCGATCGCCTGTGCCGTTGCCATGAGTTCCACCACCGTGATGGCTGACAGTACTGCTGAGTCCTTGAACATCTGGATGAGGTAGTTCCCGAGCATCGGGACTACGGTGCGTATTGCCTGCGGGAGGATGATCCTGCTCCAGGTGCGGGACCCGGGGAGGCTCAGCGCCGTTGCTGCCTCCCACTGGCCCTTGGGCACACCCTGGATGCCGCTGCGGTACACCTCTGCCATGTAGGCGCTGTAGTTCACCCCTATAACCACTACGCCGGTGGTGAAGGCGTCAAAGCTGATACCGTACGCCGGCAGGACAAAGAATGCGCAGTAGGCCTGGACGAGCAGCGGGGTTCCCCGGACGAACACCACGAAGAAGGACACGACGGGCGACAGCACCGGGATGGCGAGCCGCCGAAGAATCGCAAAGAACAGACCCAAAAGGGCAGCCAGCAGGGTGCCCAACAGGGTGATCCTGACCGTGACCCAGAGGCCCTCAAGGAGCAGCGGAATGACGGACACGGCAAAGTTGTTGTCCCAGATCATGCTGCACCTACCTTCATGAGTTGGCTTTCCTTGCGCTGGGCGGCGAGTGCCTTCCGGTCAAGCGCGTAGCGCCGTTCCAGCCAGCTGGTGAGCAGCGTCAGCAGGTAGGAGAGGACGAAGTACATCACCAGGATGGTGATGAAAATCGCCGTCGTCTGCCCTGTGCTGCTACGGATCATCTGTGCCCGGAAGGTCAGGTCCGCCACCGTGACGAGGGAGACGAGTGAGGTGTTCTTCAGCAGGTCCACCATGACGTTTCCGAAAGGCGGCAGCATGGCGGGGATCGCCTGCGGGATGATGATGCGCCTGAGCCTCAGTGCGGGTTCCATGCCCAGCGCGATGCACGCTTCGGTCTGGCCTTTGGCCCGGCTGGCGATGGCGCCGCGTACAACTTCTGCGGCGTACGCGCCTTCGTTCAGCCCGAGCGCCAGGACCGCAGCGGTGAGCGGGTGGAGCTGGATTCCAAAGAACGGCAGTGCGAAGAACAGCCAGAACATCTGCACCAGCAGCGACGTTCCGCGGAATACCTCAATGAACACTCCGGCCGGCCAGCTGATGATCCGGTGGCTGGATAGTCGTGCCAGGCCGGCCGCAAACGCGACCACCAGGCATAACGCCCCGCTGAGCACCGCCACCAGGATGGTGGTCAGGAGCCCCTGCCACAGCAGCGGCGCGTACTCGATTACTGCGGACATCCCAGCCTCCCCTCTGCCGGCAGGGGCATCAGCCCGCGGTCTTGCATAGGTCCTGGGCGGTTACGCCTTCCACCACGGACGCGTCAAAGCCCCACTTGGTGAGCATTTCGGCGAACTCCGGCGTTTTCTTGAACGCTGCGAGCTCCTTGTTATACGCCTCGTGGAAGGCAGCGTCGGACTGGCGGAAGGCAGCACCGGAACCGGTGCGCGGAGCGTCGTCTACCGGCTTGCTGATGTCAAAGCTTGCATCGTCTTTTGCAAGAGCCTTAAGGGAGAGCGTAGGCAGCATGAAAGCATCTGCCCGGTTCGCCTTGAGCGCTTCAAGCCCGCTGCGTCCGTCATTGATCTTCACCTGCTGGGAAGCCGGCACGTTGGACGTTTTGAGCACGCCTTCCTCGAAACCGCCCGGAAGAACAGCGATTCGTAGCGAGGGATCGGCAAGGATGGCCGCGACGGACGTAATCCCCTTTGGATTGCCCTTTGGTGTGGCGAAGGACTCTGTAGAGACAATCACCGGTTCCGAGTAGAGCACCTGCGCGCACCGCGACTCCTTCATGAACAGGCCCGCAGCGATCACGTCCCAGCGGTTGGCGTTGAGCCCCGGAATCATGGATTCGTAGGGCGTAATAATGCCCTGGACCTCCCCGATGCCCAGCCTCTTGCAGACTGCACGGAGAACGTCCGGCTCGCAGCCGGTGACTGTCCCGTCGGCGCCAACCTGGGTGTACGGGGGCTCGTTGGCGATGCCCACGCGCAGGAACCCCTGGGCCTTTGCCTGTTCCAGAAGGTTGCTGGCAGCGCCGGAGGCAGGACCGCCTGGCGCCACAGTGGAACAGCCCGTCGCCCATCCGGCCACCGAAACCCCGAGTGCCGCCACGCCTGCACCCCGCAGGAGGTTCCGCCGCGAAATGTTGCCCGTCATAATTACTCCTTCGCCCGGTCCGCGCCGGGGATAGTCAGCAGGATCACACGCTGTGACGCGTGTTACATAAAACCTAAGAGTCCGGTGTACTATTGTCAACAATCCGAATGTAAATTGTGCGTTACCGGCGATTCGAAGATGACTTGCCTGGGAGCGCCCGGCCACGTCGAGGAAGGCCTGGAGCCTCCCGACACAAAACCCACAGATGGAGCCCACGATGATCATCGGCGTCCCTAAAGAAATCAAGAACAACGAGTTCCGGGTGGCCATCACCGCCGCCGGTGTCCACGAGTTCCGCAGCAATGGCCACACCGTTCTGGTGGAACGCGGCGCAGGGCTGGGCTCCGGCATCACCGACGAGGAATACGCCATTGCCGGTGCCGAGATCGTCAATGAGGCTGACGACGTCTGGGCCCGCGCCGACATGGTCATGAAGGTCAAGGAGCCCATCAAGGCCGAGTACCACCGCTTCCGCAAGGGCCTGATCCTCTTCACCTACCTCCACCTGGCCGCGGAGCCCGAACTCACCCGCGAGCTCATCAACTCCGGCGTCACCGCCATCGCCTACGAAACCGTCCAGGAAGGCCGCGCCCTTCCGTTGCTCGCCCCCATGTCAGAGGTTGCGGGCCGGCTTTCCGTGCAGGTG
>NZ_JAUZVL010000037.1:0-21860 GCF_031844545.1 Arthrobacter sp. AB6 | reverse complement strand
TACATTGAAGCAGGGCCCTGACAACAACGTCAGGGCCCTGCTGCTTTAACCACCGGCTACAACCACCAACACCCCACCCACCCACCGCTGGGCGGCGGCGTGGGAGGCCGGCCAGCCGGTAAAGTTGGGCACCATGAACAGCCTCTTCAGCCACGCGCAGGAACCCTCCGGGAACGACGACGAAGCGGCCCCTGAGCCACTGGACCCCGTGGTGAACACGGTGATAGTTCCGGGAAGCGTTGCCCACGCCTTCGCGGGCTTTACGGACCACACCCACTTGTGGTGGCCCCTGGAATCGCACGGCGTGTACGGTGCGGGCTCCTACGTGGAATTCGAGGAGAACCTCATCCTGGAGACGGCGGACGACGGCCGGACTACCATCTGGGGAACCCTTGATGACTGGCAGCCGCCATTGTCATTCCACGCCACGTGGCATCCCGGCACCACAGCGCTGTGGTCCACCGAACTCCTCGTCGCCTTCCGTGCCGTCGCGGACGGCACCGAGGTCCGGGTGTTCCATGAGGGATGGGAAGGGGCCGAGGACCCGGCCGGCACCAGGGCGAAGTACGCAAGCGACTGGCCCGGGATCCTTGCCCGGTACGCTCGTTTCATGGGTGCTCCAGGCACACCGGCCTCCTAGGACCAGGCACCGCCCTGCACGCCTAGACTGGGGGAACACGTGCGATGACGGATGGAGGCTTCGTGGGAAGCATAGTTGACGAGCTGGAAGCCATCCTTGCGCCCGGTCAGATAGAGGTGGGCGAGGCCGCCCTCCGCACGTACGCCGTGGACCAGGCCCCCGTCATCGACTTCCAGCTGCCGTTGGCGGTTGTCTTTCCGGAGACGGTGGCAGATGTCCAGGCCGTCGTTCGCGCCTGCGCCGGCAGCAGCGTCGCCCTCGTGGCCCGCGGCGCAGGGACGGGTGTCTCCGGCGGTGCCCACGCCACGGAAAACTGCATCATTCTTTCCCTTGAGCGCATGGACCGCATCCTTGCCCTTAATCCTGATGACGAAACGGCAGTGGTGGAGCCCGGTGTGGTGAACGCCGTCCTTAACGAGGCTGCTGCCCAGCATGGGCTCATGTATGCGCCGGATCCAGCCAGCTTCCGCAGCTCCACCATCGGCGGGAACGTTGCCACGAATGCCGGCGGGCTGCGGTGTGCAAAGTACGGAGTAACCAGGGACTCGGTTCTCGCGCTGGACGTGGTGCTGGCTGACGGGTCGCTTATCCGTACCGGCCACCAGACGTTCAAGGGCGTGGCCGGCTACGACCTCACCAGCCTGTTCGTGGGATCAGAGGGCACGCTCGGAATCGTCGTCGGCATCACGGTCCGCCTGAAGTACCTGCCCCAGGAGGTACACACGGTTGCGGCGTTCTATCCGGACTTCCGGCAGGCTGCCGCTGGCGTACTGGCGGTCGGCAAGGCACGCGTGCAGCCCGCCATCATGGAACTGCTTGACGGCGGCACGCTGGCCCAGCTCGATGACATCCATGGCTCTGACCTCACCGCCCGGGGCCGGTCTCTGCTCCTGATCCAGACGGACGGGTTCGGGGCAGCGGCGGAGGCCCAGGTAGTGCGGGAGGTCCTCTTGGCCGGGGGTGCAGCCGTCACCACCGAGGCCAGCGCGGAGGCGGAGCGGTTGGTGGAGCTTCGCCGGCACAGCAGGGGAGTGGAGGTCGACGACGAATACCGCGTGGGCGAGGACGTCGCCGTTCCCCGTTCCCGGCTGGTGGATTACGTTGCTGCCCTGGAAGCGATGGCCGTGGACCACGCAGTACACCTCAAGGTGGTGGCGCATGCCGGCGACGGAAACCTGCACCCCACCTTCTGGATCGACCGTGCGGGCAACAATCCGGACGCCGGTGCCATGGACAGGCTGCAACGGGTCCTGGACGAGTCCATCACGGCCGCGCTTGCAATGGGCGGAACCATTACGGGCGAGCACGGAGTGGGCCAGTACAAGCTGCGCTGGCTGGGCCAGGAACAGGCCGAGCCGGTCCGGGAACTCCAGCGCCGGATCAAGGACCTGTTCGATCCTGCGGGCATCCTCAACCCGGGAAAGGCTATCTAGGGTTTGGCGTGCGGGTCAGTCGTCCGAGTCCGGGTACTCGTCGATTGACTCGTCTTCGCCGTAGCGCGACTCCTCGGTTTCCACTTCGAGGATCTTCAACAGTTCCGTGTCCGGATTCAGCATGATGGCGGCCTCATCCCGGCGGTGCCGCAGGATTGAGTCGATGTAGGACTGCACAGCCTCCGCCAGCGGGATATGCCGTTCCTGCTTTTCGGACATGTACCAGCGGTGTTCCAGGACTTCGTGCACCACTTCGGCGGGTTCGAGCTTGCCGGAAAGGTCCCGTGGAATGGACCTGACGATCGGCTCGAAGATCTGGCTGACCCAGAGGTGGGCGCTGTATTCCTCGTCCATGTCCGGGTTGTTGTCAGCGCGGAAGGAGTCCATGTCATTGAGGAGCCGGCGGGCCTGGTTCTCCTGGGCGTCGATGCCCGTAAGCCTCAGCAACCGCCGCTGGTGGTGCCCCGCGTCCACCACCTTGGGCTGCAGTTGGATGGTGGTGCCGTTCTGGGTGGTCTTGATGGCGTATTCCTCGACGTCGAAGCCGAGTTCGTTGAGCCTGCGGATCCGGGCGCTGACCCGCCAGCGCTCACCCAGTTCGAAGGACTCCTTTTCCGTAAGCTCCTGCCACAGGCGGCGGTAGCTGTCCATGATCAGCTCGCTGGTTGCCACCGGGTCCACTTTTTCCTCGATCAGCCCGCCGTCGAGAAGGTCCATCAGCTCGCCCGCAATATTGACCCGGGCGATCTCGAGGTCATATTCGCGCTGGCCCGTGGACAGGTCCGGGTAGAGCTCGCCGGTCTCCGCGTCCACCAGGTAGGCGGCAAATGCCCCGGCGTCGCGCCTGAAGAGCGTATTGGAAAGGGACACATCGCCCCAGTAGAAGCCGATGAGGTGGAGCCTCACCAGCAGCAGCGCCTGGGCGTCGATAAGGCGCGTCAGTGTGTCCTTGCGGAGCATTTGGGAGAACAGGGCGCGGTACGGCATGGAAAACTTCAGGTGCCGGGTGACCAGCACCGGGTTCAGCGTACGCCCGTCCAGGGTGGTGCGGCCGGTAATCACCGCCACCGGTTCAACGCAGGGGACATCCAGCCGGGCCAGCTTGCGGAGCATGTGGTACTCGTGCCGGGCCACGTGCTCCGACGTTTCCTTGATCGCGATGACGGAGCCGCCAAGATGGGCGAAGCGCACAATGTGGCGGGAGATGCCGCGCGGCAGCGCTGCCAGGTTCTCTGCGGGCCAGTCTTCGAGGGCAATATGCCACGGCAGGTCCAGGAGCTCGGGGTCCGCGGCCGCCGCCGTGATGTTCAGCGAGCTGGAGACCGAGGCTGCCTTGCCGTCGTCAGCACTTGCGGCCACAAACCGCGGCAGCTTCCCGATCTGCCCATAGTCGGTGGGTTCGTCGTGCCACTGGGCGCTGTATTCCTCGGTCATGGCTCAATTCTTCCGTACATCGGGGCGGCCCGCTAAATTCTCCCGGGCCTCAGTTAAAAGGCCGACGGCGGCCCGCACCATTGCGTAAAGGTGCGGGCCGCCGTCGGTTTGGCTTTTGCTGGGAATCAGTCGCCGAGGCGCAGGCCGGTCTTGGTGTCGAACAGGTGCACGTGGCCCGACTGCGGACGGACGTAGATGACCTCGCCCTTCATCGGGGGGCGGCGGCCGTCGACACGTGCCACGATGTCGTGGTCCTTGCCGTCAAGCGTGGTGTGGCCGTAAACGTAGGCGTCGGCGCCGAGTTCTTCGACGACGTCCACCTCAACCTTCAGGCCTTCACCCTGCGGCGCGGTTTCCAGGTCTTCCGGCCGGCTTCCAAGGGTAACGGTGGAGCCGTGCGCTTCCTCGAGGACGTCGCGCGGCACGGGGTAGACGGTGCCGCCGAACTGCACGCCGCCATCGACCACGGGCAGTTCCAGCAGGTTCATGGCAGGGGAGCCGATGAAGCCGGCAACGAAGACGTTCTTGGGACGGTCGTACAGGTTGCGCGGGGTGTCAACCTGCTGCAGCAGGCCATCCTTCAGCACGGCAACGCGGTCGCCCATGGTCATGGCCTCGACCTGGTCGTGCGTCACGTACACGGTGGTGACGCCGAGGCGGCGGGTCAGGGATGCGATCTGCGTACGGGTCTGCACGCGGAGCTTGGCGTCGAGGTTGGACAGCGGCTCATCCATGAGGAAGACCTGGGGGTTACGCACAATGGCTCGGCCCATGGCGACGCGCTGGCGCTGACCGCCGGAGAGGGCCTTCGGCTTGCGGTCCAGGTACTGCTCAAGGTCAAGGAGCTTGGCGGCTTCGCGGACACGCTCGGCACGCTCTTCCTTGGAAACGCCTGCGATCTTCAGGGCGAAGCCCATGTTGTCGGCCACAGTCATGTGCGGGTACAGCGCGTAGTTCTGGAAAACCATCGCGATGTCGCGGTCCTTCGGGGGAACGTCGGTGACGTCGCGGTCACCGATCAGGATCCGGCCGGCGTTGACGTCCTCAAGGCCTGCGAGCATGCGCAGGGAGGTGGACTTGCCGCAACCGGAGGGCCCAACGAGGACCAGGAATTCGCCATCGGCGATGTCGATGTTGAGCTTATCGACCGCGGGCTTATCTGTGCCCGGGTACAGACGCGTAGCGTTATCAAAAGTAACTGTAGCCACAGTTATCAATCCCTTCACCGGCAGGTACGTGCCGGACGATCCGTTGTGAATGGTTCATGTTTGTTCAGTTTTGTGCTGCTGACGCTCCCATGCCGAGGCCGAGGAGCGCCGAGTGACGCCGCACGGTTCTTGTGCGCCACATCACATGCAAGAGTATGTCAGATGTTTCGACAATGGTTGCAAATGTTACGGAAGTCACACGTGAGCTTGCGCATGCCCGGGGGCACCTACCCCTGCGCAGCTGCGGGATCCTCCTCTGCTACGGCGATGCTCCGCTCTTGGAGGAGCACCTCCAGCAGTTCGGCAATATGCACCGGAGCCTCTACGCGGTATTCGGCCTGGGTGAAGTCAAGGCCCACCTTGACGCCCACGTCCCCCGGTTCCAGGCGCGCCAGGGCGTCTTCGTCCGTGGTGTCGTCGCCGGCGAACAGGACACCGGTAGCGCCGGTGACCTGCCGCAGGAAGGTGACGCCCTCGCCCTTGGATGCGTTGACCACTGAGGTCTCAAGGACCCGTTTACCGTCCTTGAGGAACACCCCCTTCCGGTCCTGCAGCAGGGAGCGGGCAGCGGCCACGGCGTCCTCGGCGACGTCATCGGCGGCGAGGCGGGTGTGGAGGACCACCCCTGCCGGCTTGTCCTCGAGCGTGGTGCCCGGAGCTTCCCTGACGATGTCTTCCAGGACGGTGCGCACCTCGGCGAGGAGGGCCTTTTGCCCTTCATCGAGCGTGAGCCCGGTGGATCCCGGACCCAGCCATGCCTCGGCGCCGTGGCTGCCGATGAGGAGCGTGTCCACCGGAGGGGAGGCGACGGCGCGCAGGCTGGCGAGGGCGCGGCCGGAGATGAGTGCCGTCGTCGTCCGTGGAAGCACGGCGAGCCCGGCGAAGGCGGCCGCCGAGCGGGGCAGCGGCCGGGCGTCGTCGGCGCGGCCGACGATGGGCGCCATTGTGCCGTCGAAGTCCATGGCCACGAGCAGGTGCTCGGTCCCGGCGATCCGCCGGATGGCTTCCCGGAGCTCAGGGGACAGCGAAAGCCGGTCCTTGGCGTGGCGGGCATCATGAGTCATCGCGGACCACCTTTTCGTTGAGCGCGCGCAGGAAGTCGGCGGACCAGTGGTCCACGTCATGCTCGAGGATCTGCTTGCGCATGGCCCGCATCCGCCGCGACGCGTCCCGCGGCTCCAAGTCCACGGCACGCATGATGGCGCCTTTGAGGCCGTCAATGTCATGCGGATTAATCAGCAGTGCCTGCTTGAGCTGGTCGGCTGCGCCGGCGAACTCGCTGAGGACCAGGGCGCCGTCGTTGTTGGTGCGCGCCGTCACGTATTCCTTGGCCACAAGGTTCATGCCGTCGCGGAGGGCCGTCACCAGCATGACGTCGGCGGCGAGGTACAGCGCCACCATCTCCTCCACCGGATAGCTGTGGTGCAGGTAGCGTACGGCCGTGTTCTCGATGGTGTCGTACGTGCCGTTGATATGGCCCACGGTGCCCTCCACCTCCTCGCGCAGGAGGCGGTACTGCTCAACGCGTTCGCGGCTGGGACTGGCCACCTGGATCAGGGTGGCGTCGCCAACGGAAAGCTTGCCGTCAGCCAGGAGCTCCTCAAAGGCCTTCAGCCGGTGCCGGATGCCTTTGGTGTAGTCCAGGCGGTCGACGCCCAGCAGGATGGTCTTGGGGTTCCCGAGGTCCTGCCGGATCTGGCGGGCCCGTTCAATGATGTCCGGGTTGGAGGCCAGCTCGGTGATCTGCCGGACGTCGATGGAGATGGGAAACGCCTGTGCCCGGGCAATGTGCGTCACGTCGCCGTCCTGGCCCTTTACATGGACCTGCTGCTGCTTAACGCTGGCGCCGAGGAAGCGGCGTGCGGAGCGCATGAAGTTTCCGGCATCGCTGGGCCGCTGGAAGCCCACCAGGTCGGCGCCGAGGAGCCCGTCAATGATGGCCTGGCGCCACGGCAGCTGGGCAAAGATCTCCGGCGGCGGGAACGGGATGTGGTTGAAGAACCCGATCCGGAGGTCCGGCCGCGCTTCACGCAGCAGGCGCGGCACCAGCTGGAGCTGGTAGTCCTGCACCCACACGGTGGCGCCGTGATCCGCATGGCGCACCACGGCGTCGGCGAATCTTCTGTTGACCTTGCGGTAGGCGTCCCACCACGTGCGGTGGAACTCCGGCGGGGCGATGACATCGTGGTACAGCGGCCAGAGGGTGGCGTTCGAAAACCCCTCGTAATACAGCTCCACCTCGTCGGTGCTGAGCTGGACCGGGACCAGGTCCATGCCGCCGTGGCTAAAGGGTTTGACCGTCTCGTCGGGGGCGCCGTGCCACCCTACCCAGGCGCCGTCGGTCTTGGTCATCATGGGGGCCAGTGCTGTCACCAGCCCGCCCGGGGACCGGCGCCAGCCGGAGCCGTCGTCCCCGCTTTCACCGGGTGCGCAACGGTCCACTGGCAGCCTGTTCGACACCACCATGAAGTCGTATTTCGTCGCTCCGCCGTGGCCGGATCCGGCAGCGCCGGACGTAGATGTTGCGGAAGGTTTTTCCTGGACGGGTGTTTGCATTGCGGCCCCCTGGGGTTGCTTGTGCCTCTCAGCCCACCCTAACGGGACGGAATCTTCCGTGCTATTCGTCCGTTGGTCAACCCGGCGATTAGTTGAAAGCGCAAGCTCCCAGCTTTCTCCCCTAAAATGTAGGAGTTGCCACGAAGTGGTCCCCCCACGTCAACCGACCCAAGGAACACATGAGCCCCGCAAACGAAGTACGTAAGTCCAAGGCTGAGCGAACCGCGGAGGCGCGGGAAAAGGCCCGCCAGATCCGTGAAGCGCAGCTGAAGAAGGACAAGCGCAACAAGCTGCTCATAGGCTGGGGCATCGTGGCCGCCGTCGTCGCCATCCTGGCTGTCGTTGCGCTGGTGGTGACCACCAGCATCAGGCAGAACACGCCCATCGCCGACCAAGGGCCCGTACCGGCCCATGCCAACGTCAACGGCGGCGTGACCCTGCTGGCCAACTCCGAAGTGAAGAAGGCGGACCCGGCCACGGTGGACATGGCTAATCTTCCGGCCAAGCCTGAAACGCAGCCCAACCCCGTGGTGGCGCCGGGGGCAGAGGCCGAAGCGGGACAGCCCGTCAAGGTTATTGCGTACATCGACTTCATCTGCCCGGCCTGCCTGCGGTTCGAACAAACCTACAACGAGGCCCTGACCAGCCTCCGCAATGAAGGCAAGATCAGCATGGAGTACCGGCCGCTGGGCTTCCTGGACCGCCAGTCCAGCACCAACTACTCCTCACGTTCGGCTAACGCCGCCGCGTGCGTTGCAGACAAGGCCCCCGAGAAGTACGCGGACTATGTCAACATCCTCTTCGACAACCAGCCCGCCGAAGGCGGAGCAGGCCTGTCAGATGACAAGCTGAAGTCCCTGGCCAGCGACGTAGGCGCCGACATTAACAGCTGCGTGGACGACAAGACTTTCCGCCCTTACGTCAAATACTCCACCGAACTTGCTGCAAACACCGGCATCACGGGTACGCCCACCATCTTCATCGACGGCAAGAAGTGGGACGGCGCTTCGGACCTGAACGCCGAGATCCAGGCGGCAATCGACGCCAAGGCCTAAAAGTCCCACGGCAACGTCGGCGGCCCGTTCCGGATTCTTCCCGGAACGGGCCGCCATACTTTAAGGCCGGTTCGTGCCTTGGCGCCGGCGTTTTTACCACCGGCGCCACTTGGGCTAACCTTATCTAGCGCCGTTCAGGCGCGAGCCCGCAGGGGCGCGCCTCCTTAGCTCAGTTGGCCAGAGCACCGCTCTTGTAAAGCGGGGGTCGTCGGTTCGAATCCGACAGGGGGCTCCACTACCTTCTCCTCCCGGCACGGCTAAGCTGGTCTTATCCGGATCGTCAGCCTGCTGATAAAAGGAGTGTGGGTGCCATGCCCAAGACCGGAAAGAACGGCCACGCCCGCAAGGACGAGCTTCCCTCGACACTGCAGCGCTCCGGGCGGAAGGCCCAGGACACGTTCGCCAAAACCTACGATTCAGCCCTCGAGAGCTACGACCACGACGAGCAGCGGGCCGCCCGGGCGGCCTACGCCTCGCTGAAGCACAGCTACGAGAAGGTGGGCGACCACTGGGAGCCGAAGGAAAAACGCGGCCCCTCGGACAAACGGGCCGAAGGGGGCGTGCGGTCCTCCGAGCCCAGCGCGGGCGGCGTGAACGCGAACGCCTCGAAGGAACATCTCTACAAGCTCGCGCGGGAGTTGCACATCGACGGCCGTTCCAAGATGGATAAGGACCAACTGGTCAAAGCCATCCAGAAGGCCAATGATACGGCTACCAGGAAGGCCCGCGGCTCGTAATTTCCCTTCTGCCTGCCCTTGCCGTACAGCCCCTGCAGGGTGTCGAATCAGAGGACACGTTCAGCCCGGTTGGATGGCGAAGGCGCCAGGAGGTTCCCATGTCGGTCAGAGGCACCAAGGACTCAGCCAGGACAGCGGCCGGAAGGAACGGACCCGAGTCCCGACGCGCGGATGCCTCCGCCGGAATCGCAGCCGAGGAGCCCGCCAAAATCCGGAACGTGGCGCTCGTAGGCCATTCAGGTGCCGGAAAGACCATGCTGATCGAGGCGCTGCTCGCTGCCAACGGCATGATCACCCGCAAAGGATCCATTCCGGACGGGACCACCGTCAGTGATTCGGACCCCGCTGCGGTGCACCAGCAGCGCTCAGTGACCCTGTCTCTGGTGCCGCTGCTGGTTGACGGCATCAAAGTGAACCTCCTGGACACCCCGGGCTACCCGGATTTCATCGGCGAACTCCGTGCAGGACTCCGCGCCGCGGACGCCGCCCTGTTCGTGGTGTCCGCTGTAGACGGGATCGACGCCACCACCACGGCGCTGTGGGATGAATGCGAGCACATGCGCCTGCCCCGCGCTGTCGCCATCACCCGCATGGACCACCCGCGGGCAGATTACGACGGCGTCCTGGCCGCCTGCCGGAAGTCCTTCGGCGAGGGCGTCCTTCCGCTTTACGTTCCGGTGCGGGCGGGCGCTGAGGTTACCGGCCTGCTGGGCCTGCTGTCCGGGACGGTCAGCGATTACTCGTCCGGAGAGCCGTCCGCAACGACGCGAACAGCGAATGCGGACGAACTGGCGGCCCACGGTGCCGCCAGGGGGGACCTCATCGAGGGGATCATCGGCGAGAGCGAAGACGAGACCCTGATGGACCGCTACCTGGCAGGCGAAGACATCGAAACCGACGTCCTCGTCGCCGACCTGGAAACCGCTGTCGAGCGCGGGTCCTTCTTCCCCGTCCTGTCCACGTCGGCCGTCACCGGACTGGGGACCGCGGAACTGGTGGAGGTCCTGGTCCGGGCCTTCCCGCCTCCGTCGGACGGCCGGGTGCCTGAGGTGACGGATCTGGCGGGCGCGCCTGCCGGCCCCCTGTCCTGCGACCCCGGGGGCCAGTTGGCGGCAGAGGTGGTCCGCACCTCCATCGACCCGTTCCTGGGGCGGATCTGCCTGGTCCGGGTTTTCTCCGGCACGCTCCGGGAGGACGCCCCGGTGCACGTCACCGGCCAGGGCCTGGCCGACCGCGGGCACCAGGACCACGACACGGACGAGCGCGTTACGCACCTCTACTCACCGCTGGGTGCCTCGCTGCGGCCTGTCCCGCATTGCGTGGCGGGGGACATCTGCGCGGTGGCGAAACTGGGAAGCGCCGAAACCGGAGACACCATTTCCGGCCGGGACCAGCCGCTGCTGCTGGCCACCTGGGAGATGCCCGAGCCGCTGCTGCCCGTGGCCGTGGAGGCTGATTCGCGAAGTGACGAGGACGCCCTGGCGCGCAGCCTCGGGAAGATCGCCGCCGGCGATCCCACCTTGCGGGTGGAACGGAACCAGGAAACGCATCAGCTTGTCCTTTGGTGCATGGGGGAGGCCCACGCCGAGGTGGTGCTGGACAGGTTGCGGGACCAGGGCGTGAAGCTGCATACGGTGGAAGTGGTGACGCCCTTGCGTGAAACATTTGCGGCCGCCGCCGCCGGCCATGGGCGGCACGTCAAGCAGTCCGGCGGCCACGGGCAATATGCCGTCTGCGACATCGACGTGGAACCCCTGCCCCGCGGCGGTGGCTTCGAATTCGTGGACAAGACGGTGGGCGGCGTGATCCCGGGGACGTTCATCCCGTCCGTGGAGAAGGGCGTCCGCGCCCAGATGGAAAAGGGTGTCAGCGCGGGCTTCCCCGTGGTGGACCTGCGGGTGACGCTCACGGGAGGCAAAGCGCACAGCGTTGATTCTTCCGATGCCGCATTCCAGGCGGCCGGGGCGCTGGCGTTGCGCGAGGCGGCCGCAGCAGGGCGGATCCAACTCCTGGAGCCGGTGTCATCGGTGGTCATCACTGTGACGGACGAGCACGTGGGATCCGTGATGAGCGATCTGTCCGCCCGCCGCGGCAGGCTCACCGGAACCACCTCCTCAGGTGACGGCCTGACTGAAATCAGCGCTGAGGTCCCGGACCAGGAACTGCTGCGGTACGCCGTGGATTTGCGGGCCCTCACCGCGGGATCCGGGCGGTTCCGCCGCCGGTACCTCCGGCATGATCCGGTACCCGCCAGCTTCAGCACCCCGTAGCCGCACCTGCCATGAACGACGCAGCCAGGAAGATCCAGCGCGTCTATCTGACGCTTACCCTGGGAAACACTTTGGCGGCCTCGTTCATCTGGGGCATCAACACGCTCTTTTTGCTGGATGCGGGGCTGAGCAACCTGGAGGCCTTTGCCGCGAATGCATTCTTCACCGCCGGCATGGTGCTGTTCGAGGTGCCCACCGGAGTGGTGGCGGACAGCTGGGGCCGCCGGGTTTCGTTCCTGCTGGGCACCCTCACGCTGGCCGGGTCCACCTTCCTGTACTTCCTCCTGTGGCAGTTTTCGGCCCCGTTCTGGTGGTGGGCCGCCGTCTCGGTCCTGCTGGGCCTGGGCTTCACTTTCTTCTCCGGCGCAGTGGAGGCCTGGCTGGTGGACGCCCTGCGTTTCTCCGGCTACGAAGGCGGGCTGGAAACGGTGCTTGGCCGGGGGCAGATGGTCTCCGGCGTTGCCATGCTGGCGGGTTCCGTGGCAGGCGGGGTCATTGCGCAGGCCACCAACCTCGGTGTTCCGTTCCTCGTCCGGGTGGGCGTGCTCGGTGCCATGTTTGCCGTGGCCTTCCTGCTCATGCATGACGTCGGCTTCACACCTGAGCGTTCGGCCCACCCGCTGCGGGCCACCCGGGCAGTCTTGCGGGCCTCGGTGGACAACGGGCTGAAGAACCCGCCCGTCCGCTTCATCATGCTGGCCGCACCCTTCACCGAAGGAGTGGGCATCTACGTTTTCTATGCCCTGCAGCCCTACCTGCTTCAGCTCTTCGGAGACCCGCGCGCCTACGCCATAGCAGGCCTGGCTGCGGCCCTCGTGGCAGGAGCCGACGTCGTCGGCGGATGGATGGCGCCCCGCATCCGGAGGCTGGTCAAGCGGCGGACCAGCGTGCTGATCGCCACCAACGTGGCCAGTGCACTCATCCTGGTGGTGCTCATGTTCACCAGCGCCTTCTGGCTGGCGTTGGTGCTCCTGGCACTCTGGGCCGTGGTGTCCTCGGCCGGCACCCCCGTTAGGCAGGCGTACCTGAACGACATGATTGCCTCGAAGCAGCGCGCCACAGTGCTGAGCTTCGATTCCCTGATGGGCTCGGCCGGGGGAGTGGTGGTGCAGCCGATGCTGGGCCGGGCCGCGGACCTCTACGGCTACCCGGCTTCACTGGCCGTGGGCGGGGCAGTGCAACTGATTGCCGCCCCCTTTATCCTGCTCAGCCGTCGGCAGCGCTCGCAGGCGGACACGGCCTCGGACACAACGCGGGCAACGCCCTAGCAGCGCCACGGTACGGTGGAAAATTTCCTCAGTCCGAGTCCATCAGTTCGAGCAGCTTTTTCGCCGCGTCCCTAATGTCCTCATGCCCGTGCTGCGCCGCCCTGCTTTCCAGCGAGATGACAGCGCAGCGGTGGACTTTGTTGAAGTCCCCGAACGGGAAGCTCACGCTGCCTTTAGCCCCCTCCGACTTGTCATCATCCCGGCCAAGGTGCCAGTCTGCGAAGGTCCCGAAACCGTGCTTGTCGATGAACGAGTTCTCCTGCTCTGTGGAGGGCGCGTGTTCACTCCAGTCATCCCGGACATCGCGCTGGACCTTTCCTGCCTCAATGAGCTTGCGGGCGTGTGAGAGTGCCTTCCGGTTCAGCCTTACTGCCATCCTGCGTCCTTCCAGAGCGGGGCTCCGGCCGCAGCCGGTCGGAGGGTTTCCAGCGTAGAACGGTGCCAACGGAATCCGCTACGGATTAACGCCAGCGAGACCGCGGTGAAACACGGGCACAACAATCCCTGCGTAGGTTTCAGGCATGCTCGCAGACATCCTCCTCCGGCTCCGCACCTGGCTCATTAGCACGTTTGCCTACGAGACGGGCGGGCAGGCGGCCGATGCCATGGCTGACGCCGCGCGCTGGGGATGGCTTCCGGCGTTGAGCGGAGTGGCTGTTGGGGGAGATCACGCCCGGCGGAGCCATGGGGAATCCCTGGCGAAGCGCGCAGAAATGTCTGGTTGAGCACAGTATTGCGCCGGTAACGGGATAATGCCCTAAACTGCTTCACTGAGGTGCCTGAAATGGTGCTGCGCAGCAACGAAAGTGAACACGCTATGGCTACCGATTACGATGCCCCACGCAAGCAGGAAGAAGAATCTCCGGCTGACTCGCTGGAGGCCCTCCAGGCCTCGCGCGGCGGCAACGCCCAGACCGCGGTCATTGACGTCGATGAGAACGATACCGCCGAGGGCATTGACCTGCCGGGTGCGGATCTTTCCAACGAGGAACTGACGGTCATTGTTGTTCCCGAGCAGTCCGATGAGTTCACCTGTTCGTCATGCTTCCTTGTCCGCCACCGCTCCCAGGTTGCCCGGGAAAAGAACGGCATGAAGTACTGCCGCGACTGCGAAGGCTGACCCCTCCTGATTGCCCGGCGCCGGCCACCCCCTCGGGTGACCGGCGCGTCCTGTCTCCTGCCGCCGTCGTTATCCCGGTAACGGCAAGGTGCCGGAACACTGCCAAAAGAACACGGAACGGGTTCCAAACGGACCCGCATGGGCCCTGTTTCGGCCCCTGCTATACATGGGCGTGATGCAGGGTGCGGCGGGTTAACGGTTACGTGGCGAAGCGGCAACAAGCCTCGTTTCCCGCCGCAAAGGCTCCTACGCTTGAGCTATCCATTCGCTCCACAACATGGGTGGCTCCAAAATGAAAAAGTTCTACACCTGGCTGGCTGCCATCCTCCTGGCGGCCGGGCTGGGAATCGTGGTCCCGGGGCCCGCCTCCGCTTCCACATCCTATTGCGGGCTCGTATGGGGGTCTTTGGCCAAGGCCGACCAAAGCATGAGCACCGCCACCGTCACCAACGTCCGGACCGGGCAGCACTACTGCTTCGACAGGATGGTGGTGGACCTCCACGGCGCCGTTGCGGGTTATACCGTGCGGTACGTTCCCCAGATAGTCCAGGACGGGTCCGGCTTCGCCATCCCCGTCCGGGGAAACGCGCGGCTGCAGGTGACAGTGAACGCGCCCGCCTACGACGGCGACTACAACTCCACCTACACCCCGTCCGACCAGGCTGAACTCTCCAACGTTGCCCGCTACCAGACCTTCCGCCAAGTGGTTTTTGCCGGCAGCTACGAGGGCTACACCAGCATCGGACTGGGCGTACGGGCCCGCCTGCCGTTCCGGGTCTTCACCCTGGACGGGCCGGGCTCCGGGTCGCGCCTGGTGGTTGACGTAGCGCATTACTGGTGACGGCGGGCAGTAAGCAGCCAGCCGATCAACACCGAAGGTGCCGTTCCCCCGTTATGCGCGGAACGGCACCTTTTTTCGTCCGCGGTAACGGCCTCCGGACCTTACTCCGGGACCACAAGCGCAGGGGTATCGCGCCTAAGCGTCCCGCCGCGGAAGAAGCCGGGGCGGACCCTGGCCATGATGAGCATGACCACGGCGCCGGAGGCCAGGATGCCGACGCCCAGGACAAAGACCAGGCCCACCCCGAACACTTCGGAGCCGCTGCCGAACTCGGGCGCCCAGCTGTCCACGGCGGTCTGCAGGAACACCACGAACAGGCCCACGCCGCCCAGCACCGGGCACACCAGGCGGAGGAGGAAGTGGCGCAGGCTGCTGAAGACACTGTGGCGGAAGTACCAGGCGCAGGCCAGGGCGGTGAGGCCGTAGTAGAAGCAGATCATCAGCCCGAGCGCCAGGATGGTGTCATTGAGGACGTTCTCGCTGACCACGTGCATCACGGCGTAGAAGCCCGCGGACATGATGCCGGCGGCAACCGTGGCGAAGCCCGGCGTCGCAAACTTCCTGCTGACCCTGCTGAACGGCTCCGGAAGCGCACCGTAGTACCCCATGGCCAGCAGGCTGCGGGACGGCGACATGAACGTGGACTGAAGGGACGCGGCAGAGCTGGACAGTACCGCCATGGACATGAGGATGGCGAACGGACCCATGATGGGGGAGGCCAGTGCCGTGAAGATGTTTTCGTGGATCTCGGTGTTGTTCAGGCCGTTGCCGGTATCACCGACACCGGCGAACATCATGGTGGCGATGCTCACCGTCAGGTAGATCGCCAGGACGATCACGGCAGTCAGGGTCCCGGCCAGGCCCGCCGTCCTCTTGCCGTTGGACGTTTCCTCATTGACGGTCAGGCAGACGTCCCAGCCCCAGTACACAAAAATGGACAGTGAGATGCCTGCAGCGATCTGCCCGAAGGTCTCGATCCTGGTGACGTCGAACCACTCCCAGCTGAACGGGATGGCAGTGTCAGAGGCTGACCAGTTGGCAAAGGCCATGCCAACAAAGAGGCCCAGGACAACCAGCTGGAATCCCACCAGGCAGTACTGCACCAGCTTGGTGGTGTGGAGGCCGCGGTAGCTGACCCAGACGGCCAGGGCCACAAACACAAAGCAGGTCAGCACGTTCACTGCCTTGTTTGCCGCCAGCCCGGCGAGCTCCGGCGAGCCCGTCAGCTGCGAAAGGAAAAGATAGAAGAAGTCGACGGCGACTCCCGCGAGGTTGGAGAGCACAATGATGTTGGCCGCCAGCAGGCCCCACCCGCCCATCCAGCCAACCCACGGGCCGAAGGCCTTGGTAACCCAGGTGAAGGTGGTGCCGCTGTCCGGGGAATCGGCGTTGAGTTCCCGGTAGGCGAGGGAGACCAGGATCATGGGGATGAAACCGATCAGGAAGATGACGGGCAGTTGGAGCCCGGCTTCATTGACCGTGGGGCCAAGGGCGCTGGTCAGCGTATAGGCCGGGGCGATGGTGGAAATCCCCAGGACGACGACGGCGAGGAGTCCCAGCTGACCGCCCTTCAGTCCCTTGGGGCTGGTGCCTGCGGTTGCCGGCGAGGCACTCCCGGAACCATGGGCGGATGTGCTGGTGCGGATGGTCTCGGTCATGGCACCACTTTCTGGAGAAGTTGAGACGGCGGTCACTATATGAATGGCGTTCATTTAGTATGTCGATACACGGTCCTGGAAGCAAGGAAAATAATGAACGCTGTTCTTTTATTTCGGATGTGAGGGATTTAGTAAGCTCACTGAGAAATTCCCTGCCGGCCCTCCGCCGTGCCGGCTGGTGCTGGTAGCGTCGGGCTTACTGGACCAATTGAGGAGGATGCATGAAAGCTTCACCGACACTGACCAACAACCTGCAGGCCGTGCTCGCCGACCTGATCGAACTGCACATCCAAGGCAAGCAGGCACACTGGAACATTGTGGGAACCAACTTCCGCGACCTGCACCTGCAACTGGATGAGATCGTTGACGCTGCCCGCCAGTTCGCCGACGACACCGCCGAGCGGATGCGGGCCCTCCACGCCCTGCCGGATGGCCGCAGCTCCACCGTGGCCGGGTCCACCAGCCTGGCCCAGTTCCCGGAAGGCCTGATCAGCACCAAGGACGCGATCGAGCGGATCGTGGCCGCCCTTGAGGCCGCCGTTGGCACCATGCGCAAGGTTCACGATGAGGTGGATGAAGAGGATCCCACCACCGCGGACCTGCTGCACGAGTTCATCGCCAAGCTGGAGCAGTTCGCCTGGATGGTCAACGCCGAAACCATGAAGCCCACCGCGAGCGTTACTGCCCCCGACTCCAAGTAGCCACGCCTGGCCCAGGCCAAGCACCCGGCGCCGGGCGTACTGTCCGGCGCCGGGCGCCGTTTTCAGCCTGTTCCCAGGCTGCGGTCACGGTGCCATCTCTGGAGCGGCTGCGGGGCTGGCTGACATTTGCCCCCGGGCCCGCGGCATAGGAGAATTGGGCTGTGTGCGGGCCGTTACCGGTGCGCAAAGACAACCCAAATGAATAGCCTTTGATCTGCGGCGGGAGAGTTCTGCCAGAAGGTACAAGCAGGCGCCGTAGGAGCAATACCTCCCCAGGAATCTCACAGGCCCATGTACCGCCGCGGCGAGGCACCTCTGGAAAGCAGCACGGCGTCCGCTTCGAGGTCCGGTCCCCGGATCTTGGCTGTTGTGCTCACCGACGGTGCAAGCGGTGCCCGCGTGTTCAGGCAACGCGGAAACTCTCAGGTCCAGATACAGAGCGGGGAGGACCCGAATCGATGTGGCGTACCCTGCGCCGCCTTAGTTATGGAGTTCCTCGTGACTGTATCTCCGGCCTCCGCCGTTCCGGCCACTGCCACCCAGGCAACTGCCGAACCCGCTTCTGCCGCCACCTTTGTTGACCGGCACATCGGCGCAAGGCGCCAGGCCGACGTCGAAACCATGCTCAAGGCCGTGGGTTACGACACCGTGGACGCGCTGGTTGATGCCGCCGTCCCCAAGGACATCCGGCAGGACTCCGCGCTGGAACTGTCGGCCGCCCTGAGCGAAGTGGAGGTGCTGGCTGAACTGCGCCGGCTGGCCGCCAGGAACAAGACTGCCGTGCAGATGATCGGCCAAGGCTACTACGACACCGTGACGCCGCCGGTGATCCGCCGCAACATCCTTGAGGGCCCTGCCTGGTACACCGCGTACACGCCCTACCAGCCCGAGATTTCCCAGGGCCGCCTCGAAGCGTTGCTGAACTTCCAGACCATGGTCCAGGACCTCGTGGCTCTGCCCATCGCCAATGCATCCCTGCTGGACGAAGCCACCGCAGTGGCCGAGGCAGTGCTGATGATGCGCCGGGCCAATAAGAACGCAGATGCCCGGGACGGCAAGACCGTCCTTGACGCGGACTGCCTGCCGCAGACCATCGCCATCGTCAAGGGCAGGGCAGAAGCGCTCGGCTTCGAGGTGGAAGTGGCCGACCTTTCCAGCGGCCTGCCCGACGGTGCCATCAATGGCGTGGTGCTGCAGCAGCCCGGCGCTTCCGGCCGCGTCTTCGACCACGCCGCAGTGATTGCCGACGCCAAGAGCCGCGGCGCGCTGGTTACCGTGGCCGCCGACCTCCTGGCCCTCACCCTCATCACCCCTCCCGGCGAGCAGGGCGCGGACATCGCCGTCGGCTCGGCCCAGCGCTTCGGCGTCCCGCTGTTCTACGGCGGCCCCCACGCGGCCTACATGGCTGTGCAGAAGGGCCTCGAGCGCTCCATGCCGGGCCGCCTTGTCGGTGTATCGAAGGACAACGCCGGCTTTCCCGCCTACCGGCTGGCCCTCCAGACCCGCGAGCAGCACATCCGCCGCGAGAAGGCCACGTCCAACATCTGCACCGCCCAGGCGCTGCTGGCCATCGTGGCCTCGATGTACGCCGTGTACCACGGCCCGGAGGGCCTGAAGGCGATCGCCCAGGCCGCGCACTCCCACGCAAAGATGCTGGCCGCGTCCCTCAGGGCCGCCGGTTTGGACGTGCTGCACACGAGCTTCTTCGACACCGTCACCGTCTCCGTGCCGGGCAAGGCTGCCGGGATCGTCGCTGCCGCCGAAGCCACGGGCATCAACCTGCGCAGCATCGACGCGGACACGGTGGGCTTCTCCACCGATGAAACGACAACATCAGAAATTACCGCCGGGGTGCTGCAGGCCTTCGGCGTCCCGGCCGCCGCGGACGGCGAAGGAGCATTCCAGCTGGACGCCGCCGTCGAGCGTTCCTCCGGGTACCTGCAGCACCCGGTATTCAACACCCACCGCTCCGAAACCCAGCTGCTGCGCTACATCCGGAAGCTCTCGGATAGGGACCTGGCGCTGGACCGGACCATGATCCCGCTGGGCTCCTGCACCATGAAGCTGAACGCCACGGCCGAGATGGAGGCCATTTCCTGGCCCGAGTTCGCCTCCATCCACCCCTTCGCCCCGGACTCCCAGACGGAGGGCTGGCGCGAACTGATTGCCGGCCTCGAGGCGCAGCTGACCGAGATCACCGGGTACGACCAGGTGTCCATCCAGCCCAACGCCGGCTCCCAGGGCGAACTTGCCGGGCTCCTCGCGATCCGCGGCTACCACCACTCGCGGGGCGACCGGCAGCGCAACGTCTGCCTGATCCCGGCCTCGGCGCACGGCACGAATGCGGCTTCGGCTGTCCTGGCGGGCATGAAGGTGGTTGTGGTGGCCACGGCACCGGACGGAACCATCGACCACACCGACCTGTACGCCAAGATCGAGGCGAACAGGGACGCGCTGTCCTGCATCATGATCACCTATCCGTCCACGCACGGGGTGTACGACGCCGACGTCCGCGAAGTCTGCGACGCGATCCACGCAGCGGGCGGCCAGGTGTACATCGACGGTGCAAACCTGAACGCCCTGGTGGGCTTGGCCCAGCCGGGCCGGTTCGGCGGGGACGTGTCGCACCTGAACCTGCACAAAACGTTCTGCATCCCGCACGGCGGCGGCGGACCCGGCGTCGGTCCCGTTGCTGCCAAGGCACACCTGGCACCGTTCATGCCCGGCAACGCAGCCACCTGGACCGAAGGCAATGACGTGCCTATCTCGGCGTCCAAGTACGGCTCCGCGGGCGTGCTCCCCATTTCCTGGGCGTACGTGAAGCTGATGGGCGGCAAGGGGCTCACCGAGGCCACCAAGTCCGCGCTGCTGGCAGCGAACTACGTCGCAGCCCGACTTAACGATTTCTTCCCGGTCCTCTACACCGGCGAAGGCGGCCTTGTGGCCCACGAGTGCATCCTGGACCTGCGCGAACTGACCGCCCGCACGGGTGTCACGGCCGAGGACGTGGCCAAACGGCTCATCGACTATGGTTTCCACGCCCCCACCCTGGCCTTCCCCGTCGCGGGGACGCTTATGGTGGAACCCACGGAATCCGAGGACATCGGGGAAATCGACCGCTTCATCGAGGCCATGATCGCGATCCGCGCCGAAATCGACCAGGTGGCGAACGGTGACTTCACTGTTGCTGACAGCCCGCTCCGGAACGCTCCGCACACCGCCGCCGCGGCGATCAACAGCGACTGGGATCGCGCCTACCCCCGCGAGCAGGCCGTGTTCCCGGTGAAAACGCTTAAGCAGGACAAGTACTTCCCGCCGGTGGGCCGCATCGACGGCGCAGCGGGGGACCGGAACCTGGTCTGCGCCTGCCCGCCGCTTTCCGAGTTCGAAAACTAAGGACACGCTCCATGGCTGAGAAGCACACCGCCCTCTACGACGAGCACAAAAAGCTGGGCGCCTCCTTCACCGACTTCGGCGGCTGGCAGATGCCGCTCAAGTACAGCTCCGAGCTCGCCGAACACCGCGCCGTGCGCAATTCCGCAGGGCTCTTCGACCTTTCCCATATGGGTGAGGTCTGGGTGACCGGGCGGGACGCAGCCGCCTTCCTCGACTACGCGCTGGTGGGAAAGATCTCCGCCATGCCGGTGGGCAAGGCCAAGTACTCTCTGATCTGCAATGAGGACGGCGGCATCATCGACGACCTCATTACGTACCGCCGGCCCGCAACCGCCGGTAGCGCAGACGGCAGTTCCGACCGCTTCCTGGTGGTCCCCAACGCCGGCAACGCCGCAGTGGTGGCTGCTGAGCTTTCCAAGCGGGCTGCCGGGTTCGATGTGGAGGTGAATGACGCCTCCGCCGTCACGTCACTGATCGCCGTCCAAGGCCCCACGGCGCAGGAACTGCTGCTCCGACTGGTCCCCGCAGCCCAGCACAGCCAGGTGACGGAACTGAAGTACTATGCCGCCGTCGAGGTTCCGTTCTTGGTGGGCGGCGCCGGACTGGATTTGCTGCTCGCACGCACCGGCTACACCGGCGAGGACGGGTTTGAGATCTTCGTGTCCAACGACGACGCCACCGGCCTGTGGCAGGCACTGATCGCCATTGCCGAGGACGGGGAGCTGACGCCCGCCGGGCTGGCCTCGCGCGACTCACTCCGGCTTGAGGCAGGCATGCCGCTCTACGGGAATGAGCTCTCCCTGCAGGGCGATCCCTTCGCCGCAGGCCTGGGACCCGTCGTCGCACTGTCCAAGGAAGGCGACTTCGTGGGAAAAGCGGCCCTCACCGCGAAGAAGGCCGCCGGCGCCTCCGCCGGCCGAAGGCTGGTCGGGCTCAAGGGACTCGGCCGCCGTGCAGGCCGGGCCCACTACCCGGTCCTCAAGTACGGCGCCGTAGTAGGCGAAGTCACCTCAGGCCAGCCCTCACCCACCCTCGGGTACCCCATTGCCATGGCCTACGTGGACGTCGCGTTCACGACTGTTGGCACCACCCTGGATATCGACCTGCGAGGTAAGACAGAGCCGTTCGAAGTCGTCGACCTGCCGTTCTACAAACGCGCCAGGTAGGGCGCCTCCCCGTGGTCACCTTTGGCCCGGTGGGACCGGCATCCTCCGCGTGCTCGGTCGCGAAGACGCCCGCTGGGCGGACGTGACGCTCCCTTAGACGCACGCTTCCGGATACCGGTCCCACAGGGGCACGTTATCCGCATCCCTTCTCCATCCAGATAGGAACCTGCACATGGCCGTTGGTGTCTTTGATCTTTTTTCGATTGGGATCGGTCCTTCGAGTTCCCATACTGTGGGGCCGATGCGGGCTGCTGCTGTGTTTGCGGAGGAGCTGAAGAGCTCCGGCGATCTCGACAGGGTGGCGTCGTTGCGGGTGGATTTGTATGGGTCGCTGGCGGCGACGGGTCATGGGCATGGGACGATGACGGCGATCCTGC
>NZ_JAUZVL010000036.1:0-23645 GCF_031844545.1 Arthrobacter sp. AB6 | reverse complement strand
CTTCACGTGACCGGCCCGCCGTCGTTATTCCGCAGCGCTTCAGCTGTGTTCGGTCCCTGTAGGCTGCCAGGCGCCGGTCACCAGGTAGGTGACCTTCTGGGCGACCGAGACTCCGTGGTCCGCGAAGCGTTCAAAGTACCGGCTCGCGAGTGCGACGTCCACCGTGGTTGCCGGCGACTCGGACCACTCGGGTGCTGCGATGGCCTTGAACACACTGAGGTGGAGGTCGTTGATGGCCGTGTTCGCCTTCAGGATGTCCCGGGCCACTTCAAGGTCACGGGTTTCCAGCAGGACCGTCAACTTGTTCGCAATTTCCTTGTCCAGCTCGGCCATTTGCTTGAACGTGCCGGTCATGGATTCGGGGATGACGGTAGATGGGAAGCGCAGGCGTGCCAGCTGGGCGATGTGCCGGGCAAGGTCGCCCATGCGCTCAAGGGAAGCGCTCATCCGCAGCGATCCCACGATCATCCGGAGATCGCTGGCTACCGGCCCCTGCAGGGCCAGGATGTCGATTGCCCTTTCATCCAGGCTGTTCTGCAGGAAATCGATGCGGGCATCCGCAGCGATGACGTCCTGCGCAAGGTCTACGTCCGCCACCTCGAAGGAGGTGGTGGCTTTGTCCATGGCCTCGCTGACCAGCCGGGAGATCTCCACCAGCTGGTCACCAACCTGGGTCAGCTCTTCCTGAAAAACCTTACGCACGTAGGCGTCCTTTCCTTGTAACTACCGCCGGCCCGGTCCGGGCAACAGGAATCTCGTCGCCGTTCGGCACTCCAACTACCCACAATCCCAAAGTCCGGTAAACGGTTAAGCCCTTGCAGGTGAACGTTAGTTGAACCGTCCGGCCAAGGGGCCGGGACGCGCCGTTAGGCCTTCATCTACAGCATAAGGTGGACCTGTGGATCCTATGCTTATCGGCCTGGTGGCCGGCCTTATCGGCCTGGCGCTCGGTACGTTCGGCGTGCTCGCTTTCCGGGTCAGTGAGAAACAGCGGCAATTGCTGGACGTTGACGCCGGCGAGCTCGCGCTGCCGGCGGGCGCTGCGGAGGTGCTTGCCGTCGTCGGACGCGCCTTTGTGGTGGTGGACGCCGTGGACGGTGTGGTCCGTGCCAACCCGGCCGCCTATGCCTACGGCCTGGTCCGCGGCCACACGGTGGTCCATAAGGAACTGCTGGACATGACCGCCGGGGTCCGCCGCGATGGCGTCATCCTGGAAAGGAAGCTGGAACTTCCCCGCGGTCCCCTCGGCCAGGGAACCATCATTGTCCAGGTCCGGGCGGCGATGCTCGGGGAGGAATACATCCTGCTGCTTGCGGATGACCGCACCGAGATCACCAGGACAGAAGAGATCCGGAACGATTTCGTAGCCAACGTCTCCCACGAACTGAAGACCCCGGTGGGTGCCATTTCCCTGCTGGCCGAAGCCCTGGAGTCCTCGGCGGACGACGAACTGGCCGTCCGGCGCTTCGCCAAGCGAATGCACAAGGAATCCGGCCGGCTCGCCGCATTGGTCCAGGACATCATCGAACTTTCCCGACTGCAGGGAGCAAGCGTCACCCAGCAGGGCCGCCCGGTTGACGTCAATGCCGTGATCGCCGAGGCAGTGGACCGGTCCCAGCTTCCCGCGGAGAGCAAGAACATCCGCATTGTGGTGGGTGGCCGGACCGAGGCGAAGGTCTTCGGGGACCAGGACCTGCTGGTGACCGCGCTGCGCAACCTGATCGACAACGCCATTAGGTACTCCCCGGAGAACACACGGGTGGGAATCGGTGTACGCAGTCGGGAAGGGCTTGTTTCCATTTCCGTTACGGACCAGGGGGAGGGCCTCAGCCCCGAGGACCAGGAGCGCGTCTTTGAACGCTTCTACCGGGTGGATTCAGCCCGCTCCCGCCACACCGGGGGGACAGGCCTTGGCTTGAGCATCGTCAAACACGTTGCGTCCAACCACGGCGGGGAAGTGACCCTCTGGTCCCAGCCAGGGCAGGGCTCCACCTTCACCCTCCGGCTTCCCGAGATGGAGGGACAGGAAGGCGGGGAAGAAACACCTGCTACCGCCACCACCGCCGCCGGTCCCGCGCGGGCGGGAACCGCGGGGTCCGAAAAGCCAACTGTTACCCAAGTACCCGGCGCCACCGGCGCCACCGAACGAGGAGCAAAAGCTTGAGCAGGATTTTGATTGTTGAGGATGAGGAGTCGTTCAGCGATCCGCTGTCCTATTTGCTGGGCAAGGAAGGTTTTGAGGTCGAAGTCGTGGACAACGGCCTGGACGCCATCACCGAGTTCGACCGGAACGGGGCGGACCTGGTGCTGCTGGATTTGCAGCTTCCCGGGCTGTCCGGCACCGAAGTGTGCCGCCAGCTCCGCCAGCGGTCCAGTGTCCCGGTGATCATGCTGACGGCCAAGGACGCGGAAATCGACAAGGTGGTGGGCCTGGAACTCGGCGCGGACGACTACGTCACCAAGCCCTACTCCTCCCGCGAACTGGTGGCCAGGGTCAGGGCAGTGCTGCGGCGCCAGGGCGAGCCGGAGGAACTCATTTCTTCCACAGTGCAGGCCGGCCCTGTCCGGATGGACATTGAACGGCATGTGGTCAGCGTGGGCGGCGAGCAGGTGCTGCTGCCGCTGAAGGAGTTCGAGCTCCTCGAAATGCTCCTGCGCAATTCAGGCCGGGTGCTGACCCGCGGCCAGCTCATCGATCGGGTCTGGGGCTCTGACTACGTCGGCGACACCAAGACCCTCGACGTCCACGTGAAACGGCTGCGCGGAAAGATTGAGCCCGATCCGTCGGCGCCGCGGTTCCTGGTCACCGTGCGGGGGCTTGGCTACAAGTTCGAGCCCTAGAAAGGGCCACCGGCGAAGGGGATGGAAAAGGAGGGGCCGCAAGGGCCCCTCCTTTTCCCTGTCCTGTCGTGCAGTGGACTCAGCCCGGAGCGTTAGTGGCCGGTCCCGCCTGCGCTTTTCGAAGCCGACGGCGACGGCGTGGCCGACGTGCTCGGCGAGGGCGTGCTGCCGGCCGGCAGGTACTCCTTGTACTCCGGCAGCGTGGCATCCAAGACGGGGACCTTCACCGTGTTGCTCACGTTGGTGCCGTCTTCGGTGATCTTGACGTCCACGAGGGAGCCCGGGATTCCTCCGGTGGTGCTGAGGATGGCTTCATCCGAGCTTTCGTTGAGCAGCGTGTAGGAGTTCGCCTTGACCGGAACCTCGGTCTGCGAGCCCTTTGCGCCGTTGACGGTGAGCGTCACGTCCTGGGAAGAAGAGTTGTAGACGGCGCCGATCAGGCGGCCGGGCTGGTCCTCGCCGGAGGAAATGATCAGGATGTTGCGCAGCTGGATCGGGCCGAGGTCGGCGACGATGCCGTCCGAGGCAGCGTACTGTTCGCTGGTCTGCTGGGGCGTGATGTAACCGCAGCCGGCGGTCAGCAGGCCCACGCCGAGGGCGGCTGCCGTCAGTGCCAGTTTGCCGCGCTGGGCCCGGGTCATCGCAGTGAAACGCACGTCGCGTACTCCTCAAAGAGTCTTGAAACATTAATCACGCATAGCCTATCCGCAAAGCAGGCCAAACGAGGATTCGAAGCTGTCACATCGGCCTTCCCCGGGACGCGGCACATGCACTATTATCCGCGTTCGTCAAGGGGGTGAAGGGGTCCGATTTGGCCCGTTTTCCGCGTATTCCTGCGGTTCGGCGCCCTCTTCCGGGCCGGTCATATGCCTGAATCGTGATAAACTGGTCAGCGGGAAAGGGGAAATGTCCACATGGTATTTGAGGTCGGCGAGACAGTAGTTTACCCTCACCACGGTGCTGCGAAGATTGAAGAAATCAAGATGCGCACCATCAAGGGCGAAGAGAAAATGTATCTCAAGCTCAAGGTGGCTCAGGGTGATCTGACCATTGAAGTTCCAGCAGAGAACGTTGACCTTGTTGGGGTACGGGACGTAGTGGGCAAGGAAGGCCTGGAGCACGTGTTTGATGTGCTTCGCGCCGAGTTCACCGAAGAACCCACCAACTGGTCGCGCAGGTACAAGGCAAATCTGGAGAAGCTTGCTTCCGGTGACGTCATCAAGGTTGCAGAGGTCGTCCGCGACCTGTGGCGCCGCGATCACGACCGGGGCCTTTCCGCAGGCGAGAAGCGAATGCTGGCCAAGGCCCGGCAGATTCTGATTTCAGAACTGGCGCTGGCTGAAAAGACCGACGAGGAGAAGGCTGCAAGCGTTCTCGACGAGGTCCTGGCTTCCTAAGAATTGAACCCCGGGGGCACCCAAGTGCCGCCGGGGCTTCTTTTTGCCCAAAAAGCGGCGCCGGAGATTCCTCCGGAGGCGTTCAGGCGCCGGTGCCCTGCAGGGACGTAGGCTAGTCCGCATGAGCGAAACACCCACCCGCCTGGTCACCGCGGTGATCCTGGTGGCAGCAGGTTCGGGTCAAAGGCTGGGTTACGGCATGCCCAAGGCGGCGGTCCCCCTGGGCGGCGAGCCAATCTTGATGCATGCCCTGCGCGGCATCGTCGCATCCGGAGCAGGCAGCCAGGTGTGCGTCGCGCTGCCCCCCGGAGACGACGCCCTCCGCCGCCTGTGCGAGGACTTCCGGCAGGAACTGGCCGACGGAGGCCCGCTACTTTCCATTGTCGACGGCGGCAGCACCCGCGCGGATTCCGTCCGGGCCGGCATGGCAGCCCTGATGGACGGCATAGAAGCGGTGCTGGTGCACGACGCCGCGCGCGCCCTCACCCCCGAGTCCGTCTTCCACCGCGTGACGGACGCCTTGGCTGCCGGCGCCGTGGCAGTTATTCCTGCCGTAGCGGTAGTGGACACCGTCAAGACGGTAGCTGCCACCACTGGCCCGGACAGCGACCTGGCCCCGGAGGTTGTCACCGGGACCGCGCCCCGCGAGGAACTCCGTGCGGTGCAGACGCCGCAGGGCTTCCACCTGGGCACCCTGCTGAAGGCCCACGAAGCCGCGCGGGACCTGGACCGGGAAGAGTCCGACGCCGTCACCGATGACGCAATGCTGGTGGAAATGCTCGGCATCCCCGTCCACGTGGTCCGGGGGTCCACGCAGTCCTTAAAGATCACCACGCCGTTGGACCTGATCCTCGCCGAGGGGCTCCTCGAGGGTCCGCTGGGCGCGCGTTGGGTGGAAGGCTAGGAAATGGGACCTGCGGACATGGTCATTCCCCGAACCGGAATCGGGCTGGACGTTCACGCCTACGCCTCTGAGGACCAGCCCCGCCCGCTGTGGCTGGGCGGACTCCTGTGGCCGGGCGAACGGGGCCTGGCCGGGCACTCCGACGGCGATCCGGTGGCCCATGCCGCCGCCGACGCGCTGTTTTCCGCCGCCGGGATAGGAGATTTGGGCACACACTTCGGTACAGACCGGCCCGAGTTTGACGGCGCCTCCGGCGTCGCGCTGCTGGCCGAGGCTGCGCGGATTGTCCGGGCCGCCGGATTTGAGATCGGCAACGTGGCTGTCCAGTTCGTCGCCAACCGGCCCAAGTTCGGCCCGCGGCGGGAGGAATCCCAACAGGTCCTCAGTGACGCCGCGGACGCGCCCGTCAGCGTCATCGCCACCACCAGCGACCACCTCGGGTTCACCGGCCGCGGTGAAGGCATCGCCGCGGTGGCCACTGCACTTGTCTACCCGAGGCCGCACCTTCCCATCAGCTAATCTGGAGCGGTGACCCTGCGCTTCTATGACACTGCCTCCGCCGAAGTCCGGAACTTCGTCCCCATCGTCGAGGGCAAAGCCAGCCTCTACTACTGCGGGGCCACCGTGCAGGGCATGCCCCACGTAGGCCACATCCGCTCGGCCATTGCCTTTGACCAGCTCACCCGCTGGTTGGTTCACCGCGGGCTCCGGGTCACGGTGGTCCGAAACGTCACGGACATCGACGACAAAATCCTGGCCAAGTCCGAGGCCTCCTTCGCGCCGGGCTTCACCCCGGAACCTGGCGAAGTGGCCGAGGAAGAGTGGTGGGCACTCGCTTACCGCTATGAGCAGGAATTCCTCAAGGCTTACGACACGCTTGGCGTTTCCCGGCCAACGTACGAGCCCCGCGCCACCGGACACATCCCGGAGATGCACGCCCTCATCCAGCAGCTGATCGACCGCGGCCACGCCTATCCCGCCCTGGACGACTCCGGCGACGTCTACTTCGACGTGCGTTCCTGGAGCAAGTACGGCGCACTGACCCGGCAGAACATCGACGACATGCAGGCAGCCCCGGACGTCGAACCTCAATTCAGCAACAGGAAGAAGGACCCGCGCGACTTCGCCCTGTGGAAGGGGTCCAAAGAAGGAGAGCCGACGACGGCGAGCTGGGCTTCCCCCTGGGGTGCCGGCCGCCCGGGCTGGCACCTGGAATGCTCCGCCATGGTCACCAAGTACCTCGGCACCGAGTTCGATATCCATGGCGGCGGCCTTGACCTCCGGTTCCCGCACCACGAAAACGAGCTGGCCCAGTCGCAGGCGGCGGGCCACCCGTTCGCCAACTTCTGGATGCACAACGGCATGGTGACCTACGAGGGCGAAAAAATGTCCAAGTCCATCGGCAACACCGTCAGCCCTGCCGAGATGCTGCAACTGGCATCCCCCCGCGTGGTCCGCTACTACCTTGGCCAGGCCCACTACCGCTCAGTGCTGGACTACCGGCCCACGTCCCTCCAGGAGGCCGCGGCCGCCGTCGAACGCATTGATGGCTTTATTGCCAAGGCGACCGCCCGGTTCGGTACCGGCTCCGGCTCAGTTGCCGGCCCCGACGGCTCCTCCGCCGATACCTTGCGCACGTTCGCCGAGGCCATGGACGACGACCTGAACGTCCCGCGTGCGCTGGCCGCCCTGCACGAGACGGTCCGGGCCGGCAACACCGCCCTTGCCGAAGGCGATGACCCCGCCGCCCGTCTCGCGTTAGACACGGTGTCAGTCATGACCGACGTCCTGGGGCTGAATGCCGTGGCAGGTACCGATGCCGGCAACACCAAGGACAAGGCCGCCCTGGACGTCCTGGTGCAGGCCCAGCTGGAAGCCCGTGCCGCGGCAAGGGCGGAGAAGAACTGGGCGGCATCAGATGCCATCCGGGACACCCTCACCGCCGCCGGCATCCTGGTGGAGGACGGCCCGGACGGCGCAACCTGGAGCCTGAAGCGGGACTGACCGGCGCGTTTCCAGGACAAGCGGTCCCATCCTTGGCAGCCGATTTTTCTTCGGTCAGTAGACTGGTAGGCAGACTCAGTCAGCACAATCAAGGGTGGAACACAATGGCCAACAATGGTCGCCGATCGGTTAAAGCGAAGAAGGGCCCAACCATCGGGACCGGTGGCCATGGCCGCAAGGCCCTGGAAGGCAAAGGCCCCACGCCCAAGGCGGAGGACCGCCCTTACCACAAGGCGCACAAGGCCAAACAGCTCTCTGAGCGGTCTGCGGCCAAGCGCAACCCGGGTGCCCGCAGCGCCGGTGCGGCCAAGTCCGGCCCCAAGGGCCGTGCCACCGAGGAAGTCGTCACCGGGCGCAACTCGGTTGTAGAGGCGCTCCGCGCCGGCATTCCCGCCAAGGCCCTGCACGTGGCCATCCGCATCGAAATGGACGACCGTGTCAAGGAATCCCTGAAGCTCGCCGCCGAGCGGGGCATTCCGCTGCTCGAAACCGGAAAGCCCGAACTGGACCGGATGACCGACGACGCCATCCACCAGGGCCTGGTGCTGCAGATCCCGCCGTACGACTACCAGGACGCCTACGAACTGGCCGAAGATACGGTGGCGAAGTGGAAGAAGGGCCACGTCGCCAACGCCCCGCTCTTCGTTGCCTTGGATGGCATTACCGATCCCCGTAACCTTGGCGCCATCATCCGCTCGGTTTCCGCTTTCAGCGGCCACGGCGTCATTGTCCCGGAACGCCGCTCGGTCGGCGTCACCGCCTCAGCCTGGAAGACCAGCGCCGGCGCCGCTGTCCGCGTGCCTGTGGCACGGGCCTCAAACCTTAACAACGCCCTGAAGCAGTTCAAATCCATGGGGATCTTCGTCCTGGGCCTGGACGGCGACGGCGACGTCTCCCTGCCGGACCTCACCCTGGCGACCGAACCGGTGTGCATCGTGGTGGGTTCGGAAGGAAAGGGACTCAGCCGCCTGGTCCGCGAGAACTGCGACCAGATCGTCTCCATTCCCATCGATTCCGCCATGGAATCCCTCAACGCCTCCATGGCCGTAGGCATCTCCCTGTATGAGGTCTCCCGGCAGCGCGCCGCAAAGTAGGCGCCGGGTTATGGTCATGCCGCTCTTCGACACTGCTTCCACCATGGACGCCTCCACGGCGGTTCCGCTCGGTGTCAGTGTTCCGCGCGCCGGCTCGGACGGGACGGGCAGCAACCATGCAGGACGGGTCAACGTGGCCTGCTATGCGCCTGGCATATCCAGCCTGGAGGTCGTCTACGCCGCCCCGGGCGGGGAGTGGCGGACCCAGGCACTGCCCAACGTCACCCACGGCGTCCACCACGGCATCGTCGAGGACCTGCCGTATGGATCCCGTTACGGTTTCCGGCCCGCATCCGGCGAGCAGTCCCTGCCCTTCGCCGCGCCCACCAGCGAAATTGAGGGCGACGCCGGCCAGCCGCTGCTGCTTGATCCCTACGGCCGCGCCGTGGACCAGCAGGACGGCTTCCTTGCCAGCGTGCGCATGGCAGGCGCCTACGACTGGGGAACCGACCAGCGGCTGCGGCTGCCGTGGCGCAACACGATCATCTATGAGGCCCACGTCCGGGGACAAAGCATGCTCCACCCCGACGTCCCCGAAGAACTCCGGGGAACCTACGCAGGCATGGCCCACCCCGCCATTATCGAGCACCTCACAAGCCTGGGCGTCAGCTCGGTGCAGCTGCTGCCGGTGCACTTCCACTTGGACGAGCCACACCTGCAGGACCTGGGACTTACCAATTACTGGGGCTACAACACGGCGGCCTTCTTCGCCCTGCATCCGGGCTATGCAACGCGTGCCGCCCAGAAGGCCGGGCCGCAGGCTGTCCAGGACGAGTTCAAGTCAATGGTCAAGCACCTCCATGCCGCCGGGCTGGAAGTCATTTTGGACGTCGTCTACAACCACACGGCCGAGGGCGGCCCCGACGGGCAGACCCTGAGCTTCCGCGGGTTGGGCGAGCAGGCGTACTACCGCACCGACGGGCACGGGAGATACGTGGACACCACGGGCTGCGGAAACAGCCTGAACTTCGGCGAGCCCCGCGTGGTCCAGATGGTCCTCGACTCCCTCCGGTACTGGGTGGATGAGTTCCACATTGACGGCTTCCGCTTCGACCTCGCAGTGACCCTCTGCCGGAACGCGGCCAACGAGTTTGACCCGCGGCACCCGTTCCTGGTTGCGGTCGCCGCCGATCCTGTCCTGTCCGACGTGAAGCTGATTGCCGAACCCTGGGACGTGGGCTACGGCGGCTGGCAGACCGGACGTTTTCCGGTCGGCTGGGTCGACTGGAATGACCATTTCCGGGACGCGCTCCGTTCGTTCTGGCTCACCGACCGCGCCGCCCTGGATGCTGGCGGCCACGGCGGGCCCCTCGCCAAGCTCGCGGACTCGCTGTCCGGTTCCGCCGCCCTCTTCCAGCCTTCCGGACGCTCCCGCCTGGCGTCAGTCAACTTCATCACCTCCCACGACGGTTTTACGCTCAATGACCTGGTCTCCTTTGACCGCAAGCACAACGAGGCCAATGGCGAGGAGAACAGGGACGGGCACGGGGATAACCGAAGCTACAACCACGGCGTGGAAGGTCCTACCGAGGACGGCACGATCCTCGCCAAGCGGGCCCAGTCCCGCCGCAATCTGATGGCGTCCATGCTGGTTTCCCTGGGCGTTCCCATGATCACCGCCGGCGACGAACTTGCGCGGACCCAGCAGGGAAACAACAATGCCTACTGCCAGGACAACTCCCTCGCGTGGCTGGACTGGACCCGTACTCCCGAGTCTCACGAAATGCTCCGCAGCACCAAGCGTTACATCCGCCTGCGCAAGGAGTTCCTCGCGGCCCAGCCCCACGATTTCCCTGTCCTCGACGAGCAGTCCTACCTGTACTGGTTCGACCAGAACGGCCACCCGATGTCCATGGAGCGCTGGAACGATCCCCACAACCGCGTGGTGCAGCTCCTCCTGGGCTCGGACAACGGCGGCTTTGCCGGGTTGATGGTGGTCAACGGCAGCGCTTCGGACCTGCAGTTCACGCTGCCGCGCGTCACGGCCGGGGCCACAGCCCTGCGGATGTTCGAGCTCCGGCTGACTACCTCGCCACTGCATGAGGAACGCCAGGGCGGGCAGGTTGCCGCAGGGGAAAAGGACCTCGTGGAGGCCTATTCCATCAGCATCTACCGCAGCTAGGCACGGGGGATTTCCACAATGCGCCACCGTTCCGTCCTGCCCCTGTTGCTGGCGGGCCTGGTGCTGCTCGCTTTCCTGGCCTTCGGCGGCACGGGATTCCTCGGCCAGTTGACGGAAGATACGACGCCGGAGGGCACCTCCAGTGCCGTGCCTGCGCCCAGCACCGCACCCGGGACCAGCGCCTCTCCTGGACAGGTCAACCCTTCGGGGCTGCCGGAGGTTCGTGAGTCCGCGCTCCCCGCGGAGGGCCGCAGGGTTCTCGAACTCATCCGCGCGGGCGGACCGTACCGCTACAGCCAGGACGGCCAGCCCTTCGGTAACTTCGAGCGCATCCTGCCGCGGCGGGACAGGGGGTATTACCGTGAGTACACAGTGCCGACTCCCGGGGAATCGGACAGGGGAGCGCGCCGCATCGTGGCCGGCGCTGACGGCGAGAAATACTACACGGACGATCACTACGAGTCATTTAAATACATAGCGGAAGGCAGCTAAGCAAAGCCATGAAGATCTACTCCGGCGACACCTGGACCCTTGAGGAACTGCAGGAGCAGGTGGCCGACGCGGGACGCCGCAGCCTGGTGGTTCCCGCAGCTGACAGCAAGAAGGCTGTCCTGGAAACCTTCGGCGAGGTCCTCAACTTTCCGGAACACTACGGCGTCAACCTCGACGCGCTCAATGATTCACTGCATGACTTCGCGGACAGCATCACGGACAACGGCAACGCTCCGGTCACGGTCCTGTGGCAGGTGGCTGCGCCGTTCCGCAGTGACAGGGCGTTCGGGATCATCTGCGAAATCCTCCAGGACGCCGAGCGCTACGCGGGCAAGGACCTGGCCGTCACCGCCGTCCTGCTTTAACGCCGTCCCGCTTTAGGAGCGCTCTTCCTGGCCGGTGTAGGTCGCCAGAAGATCCAGGGCCCGGCCGCCGTTCTCCTCTTCAGCCAGCGCCGTGCGCATGCTTTCCGCCTTCTCCCGGCCGGCAGGGAATGGGGGCAGCAAGGGAACTTCCGGGTCCGTCAGCACTTCGATCACCACGGGGCGGTCCGCGGCGAACGCCTGCTCCCACGCCTCCCCGATGAGGTCCGGGTGCTCAACCCGGATGCCTTTCAGGCCCAGCAGGTCTGCGTAGCCTGCAAAAGGAAAGTCCGGCAGCTCCTGGCTTGCCGCGAACCGCGGTTCGCCCTCGGACTCCCGCTGCTCCCATGTCACCTCGGTGAGTTCCCTGTTGTTGAACACGCAGACCACGAAGCGCGGATCGGCCCACTGCCGCCAACGGTGGGCGACCGTCACAAGTTCGGCGATGCCAATCATCTGCATGGCGCCGTCACCTGCCAGGGCCACTACCGGCCGGTCCGGATGCGCCAGTTTTGCCGCAATGCCGTAGGGGAGCGAACATCCCATGCTGGCCAAGGTTCCGGACAGGTGCGCCGGGACGCCCGGCGGAAGGACCAGCTGCCGGGCATACCAATAAACACAACTGCCGACGTCGATGCTCACCAGGGCGTTCCCGGGCAGCCGGCCGTTCAGTTCCCGGACCACCCGCTCGGGATTCACCGGGCTCGCCGGGACGGCAGCCCTTTCCCCGGCCAAAGCCCGCCAGCGGGAGACTTCCCGCTCAACGTCGGTCCGCCATTGCCCTGGGCCGCGAGGTTGCAGCCTTTGATTCAGGGCCCGCAGCGCCAAAGCGGCGTCGCCCGCCAAACCCACCTCAACCGGGTAGCGGTTGCCGATGTTCCGCTCGTCGATGTCGATCTGGACAGCCCGGGCTGAGCCGGGCGGAGGATAGAACTCCGTCCAGGGATCGTTGGAGCCCACAATAAGCAGCGCATCGCAGTTGCCCAGCAGGTGCGCGCTGGCGGTGGTTCCCAGGTGTCCCATGGTGCCTGCCGCAAACGGCAGGGTCTCATCCATATAGGGCTTGCCCAGCAGGCTGGTGGCAATTCCGGCACCAAGCTTTTCGGCCACCGCCACCACCTCCCCGGCGGCGTGCCGCGCCCCCTGGCCCACGAGCAGGGCAACCCGTTCCGAGGAGTTGAGGAGCTCTGCCGCAGCCTCCAAATCCTGATCCCGGGGCATCCTGGTTGCTGTGCTCCACGAAGGCGCGGTGACCACAATGCCGTGTTCCTGTTCCAGTTCGGGGGCCGGTGCCGACTGGATGTCATGCGGGATGATGACCACGCAGGGTGAGGAGGTGGCCTTGGCTGTGCGGAAAGCCCGGTCCAGGACCATGGGGACCTGCTCCGGTGCGCTGACCTGCTGGACGAACTGGGCGGCCACATCCTTGAACAGGACCGTAAGCTCGATCTCCTGCATATAGGCGGACCCCAGCACGGTGCGGCTTTGTTGCCCTACGATCGCCACAACCGGAACGCCGTCGAGCTTGGCATCGTAGAGCCCGTTCAGCAGGTGGACGGCGCCAGGGCCTTGGGTGGAGGTGACCACTCCCACCCCGCCGGTGTACTTTGCGTGGCCCACGGCCATGAAGGCAGCCGTCTCCTCATGCCGGGCCTGGACGAACTCAACCCTTCCTTCGGCACGGCGCAGTGCGCCCATGAAACCGTTGATCCCGTCGCCGCTGTAGCCGAAGACGCGGTCCACCCCCCAGGTGGTGAGCCGGTCCACGATCACATCGGAGACTGTTCGTTCGGTCATGGGTCCTCCTGCATACGGTTTGACTGCCTGCCGGGACCTTTACCCGCGGAACCCGCGGCTAAGCGTTGACGATCAGTCCCAGCTCGGCCTTCGAAGCGAGGGCGTCGTGCCGCGGCAGGACCCGCACGGTGTAACCGAACGGTCCCGAGCGGTCGATCACCAGCGAGCCGCTGAACAGGTGGCGCCCGCTGCCGAGGTCCTCCTGTACCTTCAGCTCCATCACGGTGATGTCGGTGAGGGTGTCGCTTTCCTCGGCCCGTCCATAGGCCACTTCCACGGATACGTCCTCAGGGGTGAGGCTGTGCAGCGCCACGTACGCGTTGACCTGCAGCGTGTCGCCGATCTGGGGATCCTCGGAGACGCCCACGGAGTCCACGTGCTCCACGTGCACCAGCGGCCATGCCAAACGTACCTTTGCCGTCCAGGCCGCCAGGGTGCGGGCCTGCGAGTAGGAGTTCGCGGAAGCGTTCCGCCCCGCTTCCGCGGCCGGACGGTAGAGGATGTTCACGTAGTCGCGGAGCATGCGTTCGGCGGAGACGGCCGGACCGAGGTGCGAGAGGGTGTGCTTGATCATGGAGACCCAATGCGTGGGCACCTTCTCGGCCCCCGACGTCGAAGGGCCCGCAGCGCCGGCGCCGGCTGATACCGTGCTGCCGTAGAAGCGCGGGGCCACCTGGGTTTCGAGCAGCTCGTACAAAGCTGCTGCCTCGATGTCGTCGCGTTCCTCCGGTGATGCGCCATTGTTGGCGGTGGGAATCGCCCAGCCGTTTTCGCCGTCGTACATTTCATCCCACCAGCCGTCCAGGACGGAGAGGTTCAGCGACCCGTTGAGCGCGGCTTTCATGCCGGACGTTCCGCATGCCTCCAGCGGCCGGAGCGGGTTGTTGAGCCAGACGTCGCAGCCCGGGAACAGCGTCCGGGCCATCGCGATGTCGTAGTTGGGCAGGAAGGCGATCCGGTGGCGCACTTCGGGATCGTCGGTGAACCTGACCAGGTCCTGGATCATCTTCTTGCCGGCGTCGTCAGCGGGGTGCGACTTGCCGGCAATAACCAGCTGGATGGGATGCTCCTTGTGCAGGAGCAGTGCCTTCAGGCGCTCAGGCTCGCGCAGCATCAGGGTGAGCCGCTTGTAGGTGGGCACGCGGCGGGCAAAACCGATGGTCAGGATGTCCGGGTCCAGGACGTTGTCCGTCCAGCCCAGCTCCGCATCAGCTGCCCCGCGCTTCTTCCAGGCAGCCCGCAGGCGGCGGCGGACGTCCTCCACCAGGGCCGCCCGCATCTCGCGCCGCAGCGCCCAGACATCGGCGTCGCTGACGTTGTAGGCGAGGTCCCACCGGCCGTTCGCCTCAGCTTCGCTGCCAAACTGGTCGCGGGCAAGCTTCGAGATGCGGCTGTCCACCCACGTGGGCACGTGCACGCCGTTCGTTACGGACGTGATGGGCACCTCGGAGTGGTCGAATCCCGGCCACAGGGCGGAAAACATCCCGCGGGAAACTTCCCCGTGCAACTTTGCGACGCCGTTGGCCCGCTGCGCGAGGCGCAGGCCCATGATGGCCATGTTGAACACGGACGGGTTCCCGTCAGCGTAGTTCTCGCGGCCGAGTTCCAGAATCCTGTCCGTGGGAACGGCGGGCGCCAGGCCGGCCTGGAAGAAGTGGTGGATCTGGGCTATCTCGAACCTGTCGATGCCCGCAGGGACCGGGGTGTGCGTGGTGAAAACAGTGGATGCCCGCCCCGCCGCAAGGGCCTCGTCAAACGTCAGCGCCTGGTCCCCGGCCATGAGTTCCTGGATTCGTTCGACGCCAAGGAAACCGGCGTGGCCCTCGTTGGTGTGGAACACCTCCGGGGCCGTGGTGCCGGTGAGCTGCTGGAAGGCGCGCAGGGCCTTGACCCCGCCCATGCCCAGCAGCAGCTCCTGCTGCAGGCGGTGGTCTCCGCCGCCACCGTAGAGGCGGTCGGTGATGCTGCGGGCAGCGTCGTCGTTGCCGGGGACATTGGAGTCCAGGAGGAGCAGGGGAACGCGTCCGACGTCGGCCCGCCAGATGTGTGCCAGCAGGTGCCGGCCGTTGGGCAGGGGAAGCGAGATCTGAAGGGGGCGTCCGATGCCGTCCGACGAAGGCTCGCGAAGCAGCGTGAGCGGCAGGCCGTCCGGGTCCAGTACCGGGTACGTCTCCTGTTGCCAGGCATCCCTGGACAGGGACTGCTTGAAGTAGCCGGCCTGGTAGAGAAGGCCAACACCGATCAGCGGCACTCCAAGGTCCGAGGCGGCCTTCAGGTGGTCGCCGGCCAGGATTCCCAGGCCGCCTGAATACTGGGGGAGCACCTCGGTGATGCCGAATTCGGGTGAGAAGTAGGCTATCGATGCGGGGGCATCCGGGCCAAGGCCCTGGTACCAGCGCGGCTCCTCGAGGTACCGGTCAAGGTCCTCCTCAGCGGCCCGCACGCGTTCCACAACCGCGCGGTTCGCGGCAAGTTGCTGGAATTCTTCGCGGCTTACCATCCCAAGGAAACCCACCGGGTCCTGGCCGCTTTCTTCCCAAAGGCGGGGATTGAGCCCCGCGAAAAGTTCCCGCGTGGGGCGGTGCCAGGACCAGCGCAAGTTGCTCGCCAGGCGGGCCAGTGGCCGGATCGGTTCGGGGAGGACGGTACGGACGGTAAATCTGCGGATTGCCTTCACCTGCGTCACACTAACCGACAACATGCGCGGCCGGAACCAGCCCCGGGTTTCTTTTGGGTAAATGACAGTTGGCCGGGAAGAAATGACGGGGGACGCGCAGAAATTGGTGCGCAGGCTTAGCAATCTTGCTCTTTTCTCGCTAACGTCGAGCCTGTGACGACTAACTCAGGAACCAGCGCCGTATCAATGAAAATGTCGACCCGCCCCATCACTGATGGGCTGCGGTTCGGACGATTCCCGATTACCGCCGTGCAGCCCGTCGTGGAGGATGGCAAGTTTCCGGCCAAGGCCCTGCCCGGCGAAGGAATCGTGGTGGGCGCCACGGCTTTCCGCGAAGGGCATGACCAACTGGGTGTCAGTGCAGTGCTCTTCGACCCCGAAGGCAACGAGCGCCAGAGGGTCAGGCTCACACCGCCGCGCGGGGAGCGCGGCATGGGAACGGACCGCTGGGAAGGCGTGCTCACGCCGTCGGAAGAGGGGAACTGGTCCTTTGCCATCGAGGCCTGGCACGACCGCTACGCCACGTGGCACCACAACGCCGAGGTGAAGGTGGCCGCCGAAATCGACGTGGAGCTGATGCTGGCGGAAGGATCCGCGCTGCTCGGCGAAGCTTCCGAAGACGACTCCCGCAGCGACTGGGACCGGGGCGTGCTCCGTGCCGCCGCCGGCAGGCTCGCCGACACGTCCCTCAGCACGGAAGAACGCCTCGGGGCCGGCTTCGGCCACGACGTAGCGGGGGTTGTGGCGCACCAGCCTATCCGCGAACTGGTGACCGTCTCCGAAAGGTTCCCGCTGAACGTTGAACGTGACCGTGCCGGGCGCGGCGCCTGGTACGAGTTCTTCCCCCGCTCCGAGGGGGCGGTCAAGGACCACACCACAGGCACCTGGACCTCCGGCAACTTCCGCACCGCTGCCAGGCGGCTGGATGCCGTCGCCGCCATGGGCTTCGATGTCCTCTACATGCCGCCCATCCACCCCATCGGGGTGCAGCACCGCAAGGGCCCTAACAACACCTTGATCGCCGGCCCCAACGATCCCGGCTCGCCCTGGGCAATCGGCGCGGCCGAAGGCGGCCACGATGCCATCCATCCGGACCTCGGCACCTTCGAGGACTTCGACGCCTTCGTGGCGCGGGCAAACGAACTGGGCCTGGAAGTTGCCCTGGACCTCGCGCTCCAGGCGGCCCCGGACCATCCCTGGGTACAGTCGCACCCGGAGTGGTTCACCACCCGCGTGGACGGCAGCATTGCGTATGCCGAGAATCCGCCAAAGAAGTACCAGGACATTTATCCGCTCAATTTCGATAATGATCCCGAGGGCCTTTCGAACGAAATTCTGCGGATTGTGCTGCTGTGGGTGAGCCACGGAGTAAAGATTTTCCGCGTGGATAACCCGCACACCAAGCCGGTGTGGTTCTGGGAATGGCTTATTGCGCAGGTAAACAAAGAGGTTCCCGGCGTGGTATTCCTGGCCGAAGCATTCACGCGTCCAGCCATGATGCATGCGCTTGGCCGCGCGGGGTTCCAGCAGTCCTACACCTACTTCACCTGGCGGAACACCAAGAAGGAAATCGAGTCTTACTTCACCGAGGTGAGCCACGAGTCAGCGGCCTTCTTCCGCCCCAACTTCTTCGTCAACACCCCGGACATCCTCACCGAATACCTGCAGTTCGGCGGGCCGGCGGCGTTCAGGATCAGGGCCGCACTGGCCGCGACTGCCAGTCCGTTGTGGGGGGTCTACGCAGGCTACGAGTTGTTTGAGCACGTGGCCAGGCCCGGTGCGGAGGAGTACATCGACAACGAAAAGTTCGAGTACAAAGAACGCGACTGGGACGCTGCGGCGCAGTCCGGACGGACCCTCGCCCCGTACATCACCAGGCTCAACGAGATCAGGCACGCCCACCCCGCGCTGCAGGACCTGCAGAACCTGACGGTCCACCACAGCACGGACGACGCCACGGTGGTTTACTCCAAGCACAAGACCCTTCCGGACGGAACCAAGGACACGCTCATCGTGGTGGTCAACGTAGATCCGCACGGGACCAGGGAATCCACGGTCTCGCTGGACCTGGCGGCCCTCGAACTCGACGCCCGGGACCTGACGCATAACGGAGGCTTCCACGTGGATGACCTCATCTCCGGTGAAAGCTGGGAGTGGGGCGAGTACAACTACGTCCGGCTTGACCCGCACGTGGAGCCCGCGCACATCCTGCGCGTGAGGAGAATGCATCAGTGAATTTCAATCCGCAAAGTTCCGGCCAGCATTTCACTCCCAAGAGCACGTTCGAGCTAAATGCCCCGGGCCTTCAGCATGATCCGCTGTGGTACCGGAAGGCCGTGTTCTACGAAGTACTGGTAAGGGCCTTTGCGGATGCCAACGGTGACGGCTCCGGCGACTTCTCCGGCCTCATTGACAGGCTCGACTACCTGCAGTGGCTGGGCGTGGACTGCCTGTGGCTGCCGCCGTTTTTCCAGTCACCGCTGCGCGACGGCGGCTATGACATCTCCGACTACAACTCGGTCCTGGACGAGTTTGGAACCATCAGTGACTTCAAGCGGCTGGTTGCCGAAGCCCACGCCAGGGGCGTCCGGGTCATCATCGACCTTCCCCTGAACCACACGTCGGACCAGCACCCGTGGTTCCAGGAGTCCCGCAAGGACCCGGACGGCCCCTACGGGGACTTCTACGTCTGGAGCGACACCGACGAGAAGTACCAGGACGCGCGCATCATCTTCGTGGATACCGAGGAGTCCAACTGGACCTTCGATCCCATCCGCCGCCAGTTCTTCTGGCACCGGTTCTTCAGCCACCAGCCCGACCTGAACTTCGAAAACCCGAAGGTCATCGAGGCATTGTTCGATGTGGTCAGGTTCTGGCTCGACCAGGGGATCGACGGTTTCCGGGCTGACGCCATCCCCTACCTGTACGAAGAGGAGGGGACCAACTGCGAGAACCTTCCGGCCACCCACGAGTTCCTCCGGAAGCTCCGCACCATGGTGGATGAGAGCTATCCCGGGCGGGTCATCATCGCCGAGGCCAACCAGCCGCCGAACGAAGTGGTGGAATACTTCGGGACGGAGGAAGAGCCCGAATGCCATATGGCCTTCCACTTCCCGATCATGCCTCGGCTGTATTACGCGCTCAGGGACCAGAGGGCCGCCCCGATCATCGAGACCATGCAGGACACCCCCGAAATACCGGACGGGGCTCAGTGGGGCACCTTCCTGCGGAACCATGACGAACTGACCCTGGAAATGGTCACCGCGGACGAGCGGGCGGCCATGCTGGGCTGGTACGCGCCGGACCCCCGCATGCGTGCCAATATCGGCATCCGCCGCAGGCTCGCGCCCCTGCTGGACAACTCCCGCGCGGAGATCGAGCTGATCAACGCCCTGCTGCTTTCGCTGCCCGGCAGCCCTTTCCTGTATTACGGGGACGAGATCGGCATGGGTGACAACATCTGGCTTGAAGACCGCGACGCCGTGCGCACCCCCATGCAGTGGAACCCGGACCGGAATGCCGGGTTCTCCAACGCGGATCCGGGCAAGCTCTACCTGCCGCCCATCCAGTCCCTGGTCTACAACTACGGCATGGCCAATGTGGAGGCTGAGGCGGCCCATTCCGGTTCGCTGCTGCGCTGGACCCGGCAGATCCTGAGTGTCCGCAAGAACCATCCCGCATTCGGCCTCGGCGGGTTCAAGCACGTCGATGCCGACCACGACGCCGTGCTGGCCTACCTCCGCGAACTGCCGGACGGCAACTCGGCGGGAGCCGTCGCGGAGACCATCCTGTGCACCTTCAACCTCTCGCAGCATCCAGTCGCGGCCCAGTTGAAGATCCCGCAGTTCGCCGGACGGGGGCTGCGCGATGTCTTTGGCGGCCAGCCGTTCCCCGGCATCAACGAGGACGGAAACCTGACCCTGACCCTTGGCAGCCACGACTTCTTCTGGTTGCGGATCCGGTCGGCTGCATCCAACCCGTCGTCCCCGTACACGCAGGCAATGCCGATCCTCTCGATTGAGAACTGAGATATGAACCAGCCAATACTCACCCCCGCCCTCACTGCCCTCCTCCAGGAATGGCTGCCACGGCAGCGCTGGTTTCCGGTCAAGACGCCCGACTTTGAGATGTCCCAGGCCGGCAGCCTGGGGCTCGAGGACCCCTCGGGCCACGCCGGGCTGGCCGTGTTCCTCCTGAGCGTCACCACGCAGACGCCCGACGGCGGCAGGCGGACTGCCGTTGTCCAGGTTCCCTTGAGTTTCCGGCAGGCGCCGGCTGCCGGGATGGAGCGTGCCCTTGTGGGGCAGGCAGCAGGAATGGATCCATCCAGGACCTGGGTCTATGACGCCGTCCACGATCCCGACTTCGTGGGAAGTTTGCTTGAGCTCATCCGGAACCGGGAAAAGGCGCCCAACGGAACCGCCGCCGGCTTCCGCGCCGACGGTGAGCGGCGGCTGCCTACCAGCCGCGGCGTAGTGAAGGTGCTGTCAGGCGAGCAGTCCAACAGTTCAGTCATTGTGGACGACGGCGAGTCCGCCGCCATCCTGAAAGTGTTCCGGGTGCTGTCCGACGGCACCAATCCGGAAGTTGAAGTGGGCGCTGCGCTGACCGCCGCCGGCACGTTGGAAGTTCCCGCCACCCTGGGCTGGGTGCGCGGCGAATGGCTCGCCCAGGCGGCAAACGGATCGGCAGCCAACGGCACTGGTCCGCGGTACGTCCAGGGCGAACTGGCCGTGGCGCACGAGTTCCTGGCGGGTGGCCGGGACGCATGGCTGCTGGCCGTTGACGCCGCCAGGTCCGGCACCGACTTCACGGCAGAAGCCCGCGCGCTCGGTGCGGCCACGGCCACCGTCCACCAGCGGCTGGCCGAAGCGCTGGGTCAGTCAGAAGAGCACCAGCCCGGCCAGGTCATCGCTCCCGCTGTAGCCCAGCGCGTCCGCCAGGCATGGGCGGAAGCCGGAAGCGCCGTCGGCCCTTATGACGACGCCCTGACCGCACTCCTCGACCAGCTGGACCACGCCCCGGCCGGCCCGCTGCAGCGGATCCACGGGGACCTCCACCTCGGCCAGATCCTCCAGGTCCCTGGGCCGGCGGGCGGCCCTGCGCGTTGGGCGATCCTCGACTTCGAAGGCGAACCGCTGCGGCCCGTCGCAGAACGCAACGTCCCCGACGTTCCGCTGAGAGACGTCGTCGGCATGCTGCGGTCCTTCGACTACGCGGCCGGAGCAGCCCAGCGCGAACAGGAAGGGGCCCAGGTCCCCGCCAACTGGGTTGACGACTGCGCGGAGGCCTTCCTGGCAGGGTACGCGGCTGTCACGCCCGGGCTTGTGGACAGGGAATCGCCCCTCTTTGTGGCATTGTGGCTGGACAAGGCACTGTACGAAGTAGTTTATGAATTGCGTAACAGGCCCGACTGGTTGGCGATCCCCGTGAACGCCTCCCGGCGGCTCCTGGGCGGTAACGGCGCCGGCAATCACGCCGGGGCAGCATCGGAAGGTAACGAAATGACAGGCTCAGCACGAACTGACCGGCCGGGGGTGCCGCTGCACGTAGACGAAGGCACCCTGGGCAAGATCGCGAACGGTGAACACCACGCACCCCACTCTGTCCTGGGCGCGCACCTGGACGATTACGGCCACGTCACCATCCGTACGGTGAAGCACCTCGCGGAAGCAGTGACGGTGATAACCCCGGCGGGCGAAGTTCCGATGGAACATGAAGCCCACGGCGTGTGGGTGGCAGTCCTTGAACCGCTGCAGCAGGGGCATGTTCCCGACTACCGCCTGTCGGTCACCTACCCCGGCGCCGAACCGGTCACCATGGACGAGCCCTACCGGTACCTGCCCACTGTGGGTGAAGTGGACCTGCACCTCATCGGTGAGGGCCGGCACGAAAAGCTGTGGGAGGTGCTCGGCGCACACGTCCAGCACTACAAGTCCGCACTGGGGGACGTGGACGGTGTTTCGTTTGCCGTGTGGGCACCCAACGCCCAGGCCGTGCGCGTCAAGGGCGACTTCAACGCCTGGGACGGACGCGAGAACTCCCTGCGTTCGTTGGGCTCCTCAGGGGTATGGGAACTCTTTGTTCCGGGCGTTTTGGCAGGGGCGTGCTACAAGTTCGAAATCAGGACCAAGGCCGGCCACTGGGTGGAGAAGGCAGATCCCCTGGCCTTCGGTACAGAGGTTCCCCCGCTGACCGCTTCCCGGGTGGTTGAGCCTTCGTACGCCTTCAAGGACGACGAATGGATGGAGGCACGCGCCCAGCGGGATCCCCACAACTCGGCGATGAGCGTTTACGAGGTGCACCTCGGTTCCTGGCGGCTGGGACTCGGCTACCGGGAACTCGCCAAGGAACTGGTCGACTACGTTAAATGGCTCGGCTTCACGCACGTGGAGTTCATGCCCGTGGCTGAGCACCCCTTCGGCGGATCCTGGGGCTACCAGGTCACCTCGTACTTCGCGCCCACCTCCCGGTTCGGCCACCCCGACGAGTTCCGCTACCTGGTGGACACCCTTCACCAGGCGGGCATCGGCGTACTGCTGGACTGGGTCCCCGCCCACTTCCCCAAGGATTCCTGGGCACTCGCCCAGTTCGACGGCGAGCCCCTGTACGAGCACGCAGACCCGAACCTGGGGGAGCACCCTGACTGGGGCACCCTGATCTTCGACTTCGGCCGGACCGAAGTCCGGAACTTCCTGGTGGCCAACGCCCTGTACTGGCTGGACGAGTTCCACATCGACGGCCTGCGCGTGGACGCCGTGGCTTCCATGCTCTACCTCGACTACTCGCGGCAGGACGGGCAGTGGCAGCCCAACAGGTTCGGCGGCAGGGAAAACCTGGAAGCCATTTCCTTCCTCCAGGAAGTCAACGCCACGGTGTACAAGACGCACCCCGGCGCCGTGATGATCGCCGAAGAGTCCACCGCGTTTCCGGGGGTCACCGCTCCCACCAGCCATGGCGGCCTCGGCTTCGGCCTGAAGTGGAACATGGGATGGATGCACGATTCGCTCAAGTACATTTCCGAGGAGCCGATCAACCGCAAATGGCACCACGGCACGGTCACGTTTTCCATGGTGTACGCCTTTACGGAGAACTTCCTGCTTCCCATCAGCCACGATGAGGTAGTCCACGGCAAGGGCTCCATGCTCCGCAAGATGCCCGGCGACCGCTGGCAGCAGCTCGCAAACCTGCGCGCTTTCCTGGCCTACCAGTGGGCCCACCCGGGCAAGCAGCTGATCTTCATGGGCACGGAGTTTGGCCAGGAAGCAGAATGGTCCGAACAGCATGGGCTCGACTGGTGGCTTGCCGACATCCCCGCACACAACGGCGTGCAACTGCTCACCAAGGACCTCAACGAGCTCTACAGTTCCACGCCGGCGCTGTACACCAGGGACAACGAGCCCGGGGGCTTCCAGTGGATCAACGGGGGAGACGCGGACCGGAACGTCCTGTCCTTCATCCGTTGGGACAAGGAAAACAACCCGCTGGTGTGCGCAATCAACTTCTCCGGAATGCCGCACGTCGGTTACACCCTGGGGGTGCCGGAGGCCGGAAAATGGACCGAAGTGCTGAATACGGATGCCGCCACTTACGGCGGATCCGGTGTCCTCAACTCCGGTGAATTGAAGGCAACGGACCAGGGGCAGGACGGTCAGCCGGCAACGCTGAGCGTCACCCTGCCGCCGCTGGGGGCCGCCTACTTCAAGCCGGGAGCTCCGGCGGGCAGCTAGGACCTGGTCCTCGAATGGCCGGAAGGCCCGGAACCCGCGTGGTTCCGGGCCTTTTCCGGTCTCCAGGGCAGGCCGCGGGAGGCGGTCTGCGGCCCGGTTGGCCATCTGGAAAAAGTGGTGGTAGAGTTTATTTCCGCGCTGCTCCACGGAGTCAGACGGAAAACCGACACTCAAGCCTTTGGCTAAAGAGAGTCGCGGACGCCGGTTTGACAAGTGAGAGGCCAG
>NZ_JAUZVL010000035.1:0-26920 GCF_031844545.1 Arthrobacter sp. AB6 | reverse complement strand
GTGCTGGAAGGCACATTAAGTGAGAGAGCGTCCATCAAAACGGCGCGTTAAGTGAGAGAGCGTCCTGCCAAAAGGCACGTCAAGTGAGAGAGCGTCTGGGGGTTTAGTAGACGGGCTTGTGGGGTTCCACCTCGCGCACCCAGGCGAGGATGCCGCCGTCGAGATGGCTCACCCGCTGGTAGCCTGCCTTCCGCGCCGCGGCAAGGACGTTGGCCGAACGCGACCCCGCCTTGCAGTGGAACACAATGTCCCTGTCCCGGGGGAGCTCATTCCACGCCTCGCCGGCAAGGATCCGGCCCTGCGGGATGAGCTTCGCGCCGTCGATCCGGACGATGTCGTACTCCCCCGATTCGCGGACATCCACCAGTTCAAAGTCCTTCAGCCCCGCCTTGCGCGCGGCGAGCATGGTAGCCAGCTGGGCGGCCGTGACAGTGTGCTCCGTGCCGGAGGGGACCGCCGGCGTAACGCCGCAGAACGCCTCGTAGTCGGCCAGCCCCGTGATGGGCGCGGCCGCGGGGTCCTTTGAAACACGGATCTCGCGCCAGCTTCCGCCCAAGGCGTCGAACAGCGCCACACGGCCCAACAGGGAACGTCCGACGCCGGTAATCAGCTTGACTGCCTCCGTCACCATGAGCGATCCAACGGCAGCGCACAGCATGCCGAACACACCGCCCTCGCCGCACGAGGGCACCGAGCCTGCCGGCGGCGCCTCAGGGTAGAGGTCCCGGTAGGTGGGCCCGTGCTTTTCCCAGAAGACACTCACCTGGCCGTCGAACCGGAAGATGGAACCCCAGACGTAGGGTTTGCCCAGGATGGCGGCGGCGTCGTTGACCAGGTAGCGGGTGGCGAAGTTGTCCGCGCCGTCGAGGATCAGGTCGTACCCGGCAAACAGTTCAAGGGCGTTGGACGCGTCGAGCCGGACATTGTGCAGCCGCACGTCCACCAAGGGGTTGAGGGCGGCGATGGCGTCGCGGGCGGACTCGATCTTGGGGCGGCCCACATCCGCCACCCCATGGATGACCTGGCGCTGCAGGTTGCTGAGGTCAACGGCATCGTCGTCGATAATTCCCAGCGTCCCGACGCCGGCAGCGGCAAGGTACAGGAGCGCCGGGGAGCCGAGCCCGCCGGCGCCGATCACCAGCACTTTGGCATTCTTGAGCCGCCGCTGACCCAGCGAGCCGATCTCAGGGATGATGAGGTGCCGCGAATAGCGTTCCACCTCGTCCGGGGTAAGGTCCGGGCCCGGTTCCACCAGCGGATCCAATGACACAGGTGAAACATTTGCGGTGAATGTCGAAGCCATACTTCAATGTATCCCCCGGATACTGCCGGGTCATATTACCCCGCAGTAAAGTGGAAGTAACAGCAACGGAAAGTAGGACAACTGTGGTCCATGAAGCACGGGCTGACCGCCCGTCAGCCGCCGAACCGCAAACTCCCCCGCGTCCCGCAGGGCAGCGGTCCGCCCGGCTTCCGCGTGACGAGCGGCGCGCGCAGCTCCTCAACGCAGCCCAGGAAGTGTTCGTGGCCAATGGGTACCACGGTGCGGCCATGGACGAGATCGCCGAGACGGCGCACGTCAGCAAACCTGTCCTGTACCAGCACTTTCCGTCAAAGCGCGAGCTGTACCTCGCCTTGCTGGAAAGCCATCTGGCCTCGCTTACCGAACTGATGCTGGGCGCCCTGAACTCCACCACCGATAATGACGAGCGCGTGCAGGCCGTCATGCGTGCCTACTTCCAGTTCATCGCCAGCGATGACCAGGCCCACCGGCTGGTGTTTGAATCCGACCTGATCAACGACCCCGACGTCAGCTCGCGGCTGGAGACTTTCAACAGGACGTTCGCCGATGCCATCGCACGCGTCATCGCCGAGGACACCAAGCTCCCCCATCTCGAGGCACAGCTGCTGGGCCGGGGGCTGGCAGGGATGGCCCAGGTCAGCGCCAGGTACTGGCTGGAAACTGACGGCAACCTGGACATCAATGTGGCCAGCGACCTCATCTACCGTTTAGCTTGGCGCGGAATCTCTCGCTTCCCCAAAGAGTCCTAGACTACAAATAAGACAACACCTCGTAGAGAAGCACGAGAAACTTTGACTGGCTGGGAGGCCCCTGTGGAGATTAAGATCGGCGTTCAGAACGTTGCCCGCGAAATTGTGCTCGAATCAACCGAGGACGCGGATTCTGTGGCCAAGGTCGTGGGGGAAGCGATCACAACGGGCAACGAACTGCGACTGAAAGATGAAAAGGGACGCCTGATCATTGTTCCCGGCGGCGCGCTTGGCTACGTGGAAATCGGTGCAGAAGAGGCACGGCGCGTAGGTTTCGGCCAGTTCTAGCGCCCGGCCACAGAACCCCGTCCGCAGCTCGAGGAGAACCATGCTTTCGCTGACCATCGTTGTACTGGCCGCCGCCGCGGCAGGCTTCATTGTCTGGGCCAACGACAAGCGGCATGCCAAGTATGGTGCAGGCCTGCCCGCCGGGGTCGCCGTGGGAGTGGCGGCCTTGAGCTGGACCATCCTGGTGGCGGCCGGGTTCGGCTACCTGCCGGGGCTGACGTGGATGCCGTGGGTCCTGCCAATCGTGCTGGGCGCAGGCGCCGCAACAGGGGCAGCGGTGTACCTCGGCCGCACGCGTGCGCGCCGGGACGCGGAAAGGCTTACGGCGATCCTCCGGGCGTAGGGCCGGCGCAAGGCAACCGGCAGCAGTGGCCGCCATCCCGTAAGGGGTGGCGGCCATTGCTCCTTAGGGACCAGTTGTTGGTGACGAGGCTACTGGCGCCCGGGCACGTACTTCGCCGGCTCGGCAACGGCCCCCGACGCTGCCGCAGCTTCACTTGCTCCCGCAGCTGCCGCGATGTCCCGGTCAGTCACCTGTCCCCCTGCGTCGTGGGACGTGTAGCGGATAAAGACGCGGTTGTAACGCCAGTCGAGGTCGGGATGGTGGTTTTGTTCCTCGGCCAGACGTCCGACGGCGGCAATCAGCTCAAGTGCGGCAACCGCCGTCGGCATCTTGAAGACAGTGACCAATCCGCCATTGTCGGCCCGCCAATCAGGCAGTCCAGCCAAGGCTTCGTCGACTCGTTCCGGGGGAAGGGCGTCTTTGCCGGCCACTGCTGCTCCTTGAGTCAAGGCGCCAGCCGGTGGACAGCGGGGCCTACAAGAACTCGGCCCGGCCTTCCATCGCCGACGACGCCAGCGCGTGTTCACGGCGAGGTATGCGACCTGCCGCTTTCGCCAGCCTACCTGCGATGACGGCATGCTTGAAGGCCGCGCCCATCATGGCCGGATCCTGTGCCCGGGTCACCGCCGTGGCCAGGAGCACGGCGTCACATCCGAGTTCCATCGCCAGGGCGGCGTCGGATGCGGTACCGATGCCCGCATCCAGCACCACCGGAACCGAGGCCCGGGACACGATGAGCTCGATGTTGTGCGGGTTAAGGATGCCCAGGCCGGTGCCAATGGGCGAGCCGAGCGGCATGACCGCGGTGGCTCCCAGGTTCTCGAGCCGAAGCGCCAGGACGGGGTCGTCATTGGTGTACGCGAAAACCTTGAAGCCCCGGCTGACCAGCTGTTCGGTGGCGTCCACGAGTTCCACGGCATCCGGCAGGAGGGTGTGTTCATCAGCGATGACTTCCAGCTTCACCCAGTCGGTTTCCAAGGCCTCCCTGGCAAGCTCCGCGGTGAGGACAGCGTCCCGGGCTGTGAAGCACCCCGCCGTGTTAGGGAGGACCTTGATGCCGTGGTCCACGAGCAGCTGGAAAAGCGAGCCGGCCTCATGGGGTGAATAGCGCCGCATGGCCACGGTGGTGAGCGAGGTGCCGGAAGCCAGGAGCGCGGCGCCAAGGCCCTCCAGGCTGGGCGCGCCGCCGGTGCCCATGATGAGCCGGGATCCGAGCGCGACGCCGTCGATCACCAGGGGGTCATGAAGGTCCGGCCGGGTGCCGGCGAGGGTGCTGCGGGTTTCCGTCATGGGGGTCAGCCTCCCTGTACTGCCGTGACAAGTTCGACGTCGTCACCCTCGGTGAGTGCGGTGGCAAACCACTGGCTCCGTGGCACCACGTGGGCGTTGCGCGCCACGGCGACGCCCAGCTTCCGGCCATCGGTGGCCTGGCCGTCAGCCGCCAGTGCGCGGCCGGTGACCTCGGTGACGAGCGTGGTGATGGATGCGCCGTCGGCGACTGTATGTCCGGTTCCGTTCAGGGTGATGTTCATGCTGTCTCCTTGGGGTTGGGTGGGGTGGCCGCTGCAGCAGGCCGAACAGCGGCGCCGGAAAAGCGGCCGGGATTGAAGGGGGCCCAGCGGGGGTCCGCCCTGCCTTCGAGCAGGTCCCGGCATATCGCGGCCGCTGCCGGGGTGAGGAGGACGCCGTGGCGGAAGAAGCCGGTGGCAATGATCAGCCCTTCCACGTGGCTTTGACCTGCAGGGCCGTCCTCCAGGGGGACCCGCCCGAGCAGCGGGGCGTTGTCAGGCGTGCCGGGACGGGCCCGGGCTGTGCATTCCAGCAGCTCAAGTTCTGCGACCGCAGGCACCAGGACCTGGGCGTCGCGCAGCAGCTGGTAGACGCCCCCTGCCGACACTGCCCCGGCGCTGGTCCCGCTGTCCTTCTTCCCCAGTGCGTCCTCACGCTGCGTTGCCCCGATCACCACGGTGCCGTCCTGCCGGGGGACGATGTACACAGGGATCCCGCGGACCAGTCCGCGGACGGTGGAGGTCAGCAGCGGCTGGAGGTGGGCGGGGACGGCGAGGCGAAGGATGTCACCGTGGACCGGGCGCAAGGGCAGGTGCAGGTTTTCCGGCAGCCCGGTGAGGGCCGCGGCGTGCAGTCCGTTGGCCACTACGGTCTCCCTGGCCGCCACCGTTCCTCCGCCCTCCAGCGTGACGCCGGCGACGGCTCCGTCCCGCCAGAGCAGGCCCGCTGCCCGGTCCGGAACGGCGTAGCCCTCGGCGGCGCCGGCCACGAAGCTTCCGCCGCTCCCGGTTCCGCCCATGTGCCGGGCCAGGGCACGGCGGAGGCAGGCCACCAGCAGCCGGGGATCCACCTGGTGGTCCGCCGGTGTATCCAGCGCCGAGGCAATGGCCGGGCTCAACAGCGGCTCCCGGCGCCGGGCTTCACGGATGGTGAGGGGCTCAACCGTCAGCCCGTTGGCCTGCTGCACCCCGCGCAGGTCCAGCAGCGCCTGCCGGTCCGCGGCGTCGGCACCCAGGGCGAGGGTCGGCGTCGTAAGATACCCGGGATCCGAACCGGCGGCCGCGGCGAGGCCTGCGGCAAAACCCGGCCAGCGCCCGGAGGCCTCCAGCATGAGTTCCAGGAGGTCCTCCTCCTGGTAGTGCAGCTCGCTCACCGGGGCAAGCATCCCCGCCGCGGCCCAGCTGGCACCGGATCCGGGGGCGTCATCGATGACCACCGCTGAATGCCCGGACCTTCTCACCTCCCAGGCGATGCCGTGGCCGATGACTCCCCCGCCGATGACCGCAACGTCGGCCTCCAGTGAAGGGCCGGGCGCGGGCCGGTACGGGGCTTCGAGCGCATTGGGCATGAGTGTCTCCTTCCCTACGCCGGTATTAGCCGGATCAGGTCAAGCGGTCGGCTCTGACGCCCTCTCAGCCCGGCGCTTTATGACAGCTGCCGCGGCTCCCGCAGTACGAGGCCAAGTGTAGAGGAACTAGGCTGGCACCCATGAATGTGTCCCGCCCTCCTGCCGCTGCATCCCCCGTCCCTGCTACAAACGCCTTTCTCAAAGCCGGAGGCGGTTCCGGCGTGCAGGCCGCGCGCCTTTACCTCTGCACGGACGCGCGCCGGGAACAGGGCGATTTCGGGCAGTTCGTCGATGCCGCCTTCGCAGGCGGGGTGGACATCATCCAGCTGCGGGACAAGTCCATCGAAGCCGCCGAGGAGCTGGAGCTCCTGGCCGTACTCAAGGAATCGGCGGTGCGCCACGGCCGGCTGTGGGCGGTGAATGACAGGGCGGACGTCGCAGTGTTGTCCGGAGCCCCGGTATTCCACATCGGCCAAAAGGACCTGCCCCTCAAGGCGGCCCGGACGCTGTTGAACGGCAACGCGGCCATCGGCCTGTCAAGCCACAGCCCGGAGCAGGTGGACGCCGCCCTGGCTGCCGCCGCCGGCCCCTCGGCGCTGGACTACTTCTGCGTGGGGCCGCTCTGGGCAACTCCCACCAAGCCCGGACGGGCCGCCGTCGGGCTTGACCTGGTGAGGTACGCCGCCGCTGCTGTTGCAGGGGCGGAAGGGCAGGAGGACACGTTTGACGGCGGTGTGCCCTGGTTCGCGATCGGCGGCATCGACCACTCCAATGTTGAAGAGGTGGTGGAAGCCGGCGCACGCCGGATCGTGGTGGTCCGGGCCATTACTGAGGCTGATGATCCGGCCGCGGCCGCTGCCTCGCTCCGCAGCGCCCTGGACGGCGCCCGCCCATAACCCCGCACCGGACGGCTGTGCCTCTCCGGGCCGCTTCCGTGCACTATTGACGAAATTCGGGCTACGCTGATTTTCGTGTCACATCATCGGCTGGCCCCCAGTGTCCACGAGCACACCAATGCCCTCGAAGCGGCGTTGGGCGCGCTCCGGAGTGAGCTTGAACTGCCGGGCGCGTACCCTGACGATGCCGTGAAGGACGCCGAGGCCGCCGTGTCCGCATTGCAGCTGCCGTCCCATGATCTGACGTCCGTTGAATTCATCACCATCGATCCCGCGTCGTCCACCGACCTGGACCAGGCGCTGTTCATCGAGCGCGACGGCGGCGGCTACCACGTTCTCTACGCCATCGCCGACGTGCCGGCGTTCGTTGCCCCGGGCGGCCCGCTGGACGCTGAGACGCGGCGCCGGGGACAGACCTTTTACACGCCGGACGGCCGCATCCCGCTGCATCCGGAAGTGATCAGCGAGGGGGCGGGAAGCCTCCTTCCGGGACAGGACTGTTCCGCGTTCGTGTGGGACTTCCGTCTTGACGGTGATGCGGAGGTCACTGCCGTCACGGTGCGGCGTGCCCGGATGCGCAGCCGCGCCAAGCTCAGCTACAAGGGCGCCCAGGCGGAACTTGACGGCGGCAGCCCCTCCCCTGTGCTGCTCCTCCTCAAAGAAGTGGGCCTCAAGCGCGTGGAACTGGAGCGTGCCCGGGATGGTGCCAGCCTGAACATGCCGGACCAGGAGATTGTCCAGCTTCCCGACGGCGGCTACCGGATTGCCGCCGCACCGCAGCTGCCCGTGGAGGACTGGAACGCCCAGATATCGCTGATGACCGGCATGGCAGCCGCGCAGCTCATGCTGGCCGGAAAAGTGGGCATCCTGCGCACCATGCCCGCCCCGGATGAGCGTTCCCTGAACCATTTCCGACTGCAGACAGAGGCCCTCGGAAAGCCGTGGGACGGCGAAGTCAGCTACGGCGAATACCTCCGCAGCCTGGACCCCACCCATCCCCGCCAGCTCGCAATCCTCCACTCCGCGGGGATGCTTTTCCGCGGGGCCGCCTATACGGCCTTCGACGGCACCGTCCCGGATGACGCCGTGCAGTCCGCCATCGGCGCAGCGTACGCCCATACCACCGCCCCGCTTCGCCGCCTGGTGGACCGCTTTGTGCTGGTCACCTGCGAGGCCTTGAGTAATGGCGGAGAGGTGCCCGGGTGGGTGCGGGATGCACTGCCGTCGCTTCCCGAGATCATGGCCGGCTCGGACCAGCTGGCATCCCGGATGGAGCGCATGGCGCTGGACACCGTGGAGGCGGCGCTGCTGATCAACCACGTCGGACAGGAGTTCGACGCGATCGTCATTTCAGGGTCGAAGCCCCAGAAGGAGAACGGGAACGGCGCCATAAGCCGGAACGGCAACGGCAAGGGCAAGAACGGCAACGGCGGCTCCGGGATCATCCAGATCGCCGAACCTGCAGTGACGGCGCGCTGCGCCGGAGAACTGGAGGCCGGAACCAAGGTCCGGGTGCGCCTCATATCCTCGGACATCGCCACGCGTGATGTGCATTTCGAACTGGTGCCGAAGGTGCCGTGAACCGGGGCGGTTTTGCGGCATAACCGGGCCGCAGCGCGGGCAAAAGCCGGATTTCCATGCCCTTGCGGCTAGACTGAAGGAGTAGAAATGGATGCCCGGTCGTTGATTTCCTTGATTTGAAACCAACAAGCCCGCCCCTACGCGATCTTGAGAACCACCCGCTGGTCACCAGTGCCAGCATAAAGATAGCCCGCGATCGGCTTCCACTGGAATTGCTTGCGCGCCTGAGCGTGCTCCGGAACGGCCTGCCGGCCGGCCCGTTGAGCAGGCAGCGCCATTGCCCAAATGAATAAGGAAACTCCCCGTGAGTGAATTGCATACCCACCAGCTTTTGACGGACGACTCCGGCACCGAAACGCTTGAGCCCGAAGAAACCATCATCTCCGACGAGAAGCCGCACGAGATTGAGGAGAAGTCCTTTGCGGACTTCAACGTCCGCGCCGACATCGTGGAGTCCCTGGCCGACGCCGGCATCACCCACCCCTTCCCCATCCAGGCCATGACCCTGCCGGTGGCACTCTCCGGACACGACATCATCGGCCAGGCCAAGACCGGCACCGGCAAGACCCTGGGTTTCGGTATCCCGGCCCTCCAGCGGGTTGTAGGCCGGGACGACGCCGGCTACGAAAAGCTTGCCGTCCCCGGCGCACCGCAGGCATTGGTCATTGTTCCCACCCGTGAACTGGCGGTGCAGGTGGCCAACGACCTGCAGACTGCATCCCGCAAGCGGAATGCACGCATCGCCACCATCTACGGCGGCCGCGCCTACGAACCGCAGGTGGAGGCGCTGAAGAACGGTGTGGAAGTTGTGGTGGGAACCCCCGGGCGCCTCATCGACCTCTACAAGCAGAAGCACCTGAGCCTGAAAAACGTAAAGATCGTCATCCTGGACGAGGCTGACGAAATGCTTGACCTCGGCTTCCTGCCCGACGTCGAAACCCTGATCGCAGCAACACCGGCCGTCCGCCAGACCCTGCTGTTCTCCGCTACCATGCCCGGCCCGGTCATCGCCATGGCCCGGCGCTACATGACCCAGCCCACCCACATCCGTGCGGCGGATCCGGATGATGAAGGCCTCACCAAGCGCGATATCCGCCAGCTCATCTACCGCGCCCACAGCATGGACAAGATCGAGGTCGTCGCCCGCATCCTGCAGGCCAGGGGCCGCGGCCGGACCATCATCTTCACCAAGACCAAACGCACTGCCGCCAAGGTTTCCGAGGAACTCGTGGACCGGGGCTTCGCGGCCGCCGCCATCCACGGCGACCTCGGCCAGGGTGCCCGCGAGCAGGCCCTCCGGGCCTTCCGCAACAACAAGGTGGACGTCCTGGTGGCAACCGACGTCGCCGCGCGCGGCATCGACGTCGACGACGTCACCCACGTCATCAACTACCAGTGCGTGGAAGACGAAAAAATCTACCTGCACCGCGTGGGCCGCACCGGCCGCGCCGGCAACAAGGGCACCGCCGTCACCTTCGTGGACTGGGACGACATGCCCCGCTGGGGACTGATCAACAAGGCCCTGGGCCTGAGCGTGCCGGAGCCCGTGGAGACCTATTCGTCGTCCCCGCACCTCTTTGAAGACCTGGACATTCCCGAAGGCACCAAGGGACGGCTCCCGCGCGACAAGCGCACCCTGGCCGGAGTTGACGCCGAAGTCCTGGAAGACCTGGGCGAAACGGGCAAGAAGAACGCCCGCGGGGGCCGCGACGCAGGCCGTGACGCCGGCCGCTCCGGCGGCCGTGACAGCCGCGACCGGGACAACCGGGAACGCAGCGGCAGGCGCGAAGGCGGGCGCAGCGGCGACTCCGCTGCCCGCACAGGCGAGCGCCGCCGTCGTACGTCCGAGCCTGCCGCAGCTCCCGTTGCTGCCGGTGATGGCAACGCCGCTGCAGGCGAAGCAGAGCAGCCCTCCCGCACCCGCCGCCCCCGCACGCGCACCCGGCGCCGCAACGGCGAGGTAGTGGGCGGCGACAAGGCCACGCAGCCCGGCAGCAGCGAGGCCTAAAACCCTCCATGACTGACACTGTCTGGGCGCCGGACGGCAGCAGCCTGGTGGTCCACGCAGACAACGCGGACTTCCTTCCCTCGCTGCCGGACGGCGCCTTCACGCTGATATATGTGGATCCGCCGTTCAACACCGGCAGGGCCCAACGGCGCCAGCAGACCACCATGGTGGCCAATGCGGACGGCGCCGGCGACCGCGTCGGATTCAAGGGGCGCTCCTACGACACCATCAAGGGAGCGCTCCACCGGTATGACGATGCGTTCAGCGACTACTGGTCCTTCCTGGAGCCCCGGCTCGTGGAAGCGTGGCGCCTGCTGGCGGAGGACGGCACCCTGTACCTGCACCTCGATTACCGCGAGGTGCATTACGCCAAGGTGATGCTGGATGCGATCTTCGGCCGGGAGTGCTTCCTGAACGAGATCATCTGGGCGTACGACTATGGAGCCCGCGCCAAGAACCGCTGGCCCACCAAGCACGACAACATCCTGGTGTATGTCAAGAACCCGGCGAAGTACCACTTCGACAGCGCCGAGGTGGACCGCGAGCCGTACATGGCACCGGGCCTTGTGACGCCCGCCAAGCGCGAGCTGGGGAAACTGCCCACGGACGTCTGGTGGCACACCATCGTCTCCCCCACCGGCAAGGAGAAGACCGGATACCCGACGCAAAAGCCCGAGGGCCTGGTCCGCCGGGTGGTTGCTGCCTCAAGCCGTCCCGGCGACTGGTGCCTGGACTTCTTTGCCGGCTCCGGGACCCTGGGTGCAGTGGCGGCCAAGATGGACCGGAAGTTTGTGTGCGTGGACCAGAACCAGCCGGCGATCGACATCATGGCCAAGCGCCTGGGTGCCCATGCGGAGCTCGCCGCGTTCCCGCCCAACTAGGTAGCGCCAAGTGTCGTTTTGACCCCTCAAAACGACACTTGGCGCGACTTACTTCACCTCAGCGCGGGCCCTCGCACCGGGGTTACTCCCCCGCTCGCACCACCCTGGTACCCGTCCCCAGTTCCTCAATCCGGGCGAGGACGTCCGGTGAGGTGAGGTTCTCCCCCAGCACGTTGGGCTTGCCGGTGCCGTGGTAGTCCGACGAGCCGGTAATGAGAAGGTCATGTTTGGCCGCGAGCCGCCGCAGGAAGCCGCGCCCCTCCTCCGGATTGTCCCGATGGTCGATCTCCAGGCCCGCCAGGCCGGCGTCGATCATCTCCTGGTAGACGCGCTCCCCCACGATGCGTCCCCGGGAGGACGCCACGGGGTGGGCGAAGACCGGCACTCCGCCGGCAGCGCGGACCAGTTCGACGGCGATGGCAGGCGCGGGTGCGTAGTGCTGGATGAAGTAGCGCGACCGTGAAGTGAGGATGGAGGCAAACGCCTCCGAACGGTCCTCCACGACGCCCGCAGCCACGAGGGCGTCTGCGATGTGGGGCCGGCCGAGGGTAGCGCCCGGGGCCACATGATGGATGACGTCATCCCAGGTGAGGGGGTAGTCCTCGGCAAGGAGGGTGACCATCCGCTCGGCTCGGGTGTGCCGGGCGTCCTTGGCCTTGGTGATTTCCTCAAGGAGCCCCGGATGCTTCGGATCGTGGAGGTAGCTCAGGAGGTGCACGCTGATGCCCTCCTCCGTCCGGCAGGAAACCTCCATCCCCGGTACCAGGGCAACACCGTGCTCAACAGCTGCCAGGGAGGCTTCGTCCCAGCCGGCAGTGGAGTCATGGTCCGTCAGCGCTATCACGTCCAGGCCGGCGCGGGCAGCGGACGCCATGACGTCTGCCGGATTCTCGGTACCGTCGGAAACATTGGAGTGGGCATGCAGGTCGATCCTCACCTGTCCAGACTAGTTGACCTTGAGTTCACCCCGCGTATGCCCGGCCGCAACCCATGTCGGCGGACACACCTCCTGCGGAACCGGCCCAGCCGGTGCTCCGCCTGTTCGCGCAGCCGCGGAGCTGGTGAGACGATGGTCCCGTGAACGATGCCGAAAACACCCCGAACTCTGCTTCCCAGCCCTTGGACGAGCGCGTCAACAACCGCTCCCAGCGGCCCAGTTCCGACGCCTTCAAGGCCTTTATGGCCAGCAACTGGGCACCCTCCCGCCAGGAACTCCCCGAGCGCGACGCAGTGGCCGGCTACGCCGCGGCCCGGCGCAAGGCCATCTCCAGCCAGTTCAAAGGTGAACGCCTGGTCATCCCCGCCGGCCCGCTGAAGGTCCGCTCCAACGACTGCGATTACCGTTTCCGCCCCCACTCCGGTTTTGCCCACCTCACCGGGCTGGGCCTGGACCACGAGCCTGACGCGGTGTTGATCCTGGAGCCGGCGGAGGAAGGAAAGGGCGACGACGGCGGCAACCACCGTGCCACACTGTACTTCCGGCCCTTGGCGGGGAGGGACACAGAGCAGTTCTATGCAGACTCCCGTTCGGGTGAATTCTGGATCGGCGCCCGCCCCACACTGGCTGAGTTCGAAGCACGCCTGGGCCTCGCGACGGCCCACATCGACCAGCTCGAGACTGCAATCACCAAGGATGTGGGCGCCCCGGAGATCGGCGGCGTTTCCATCCGCCTGGTCCGGAAAGTGGACGAGAACATCGATGCACTGGTGGACACCGCCCGCTACAACACGGCAAAGGACCCGGAGAACCTGGACCTCGAGGTCCTCGATGCCCTCGACGAGAAGCTGAGCGAAGCCCTCTCCGAACTGCGCCTGCTCAAGGACAGCTGGGAGATCGAGCAGATGAAACTCGCCGTGGCCGCCACCGTTGAAGGTTTCGAGGAAGTGGTCAAGGTCCTTCCCCGCGCCCTCACTCATGCCCGCGGTGAGCGGGTGGTGGAAGGCGCGTTCTTTGCCCGTGCGCGCGAAGTCGGGAACGAACTCGGATACGACACGATCGCCGCTTCAGGCAACAACGCAACCGTGCTGCACTGGACGCGCAACACCGGGAAGATCCACGCCGGCGAGCTCCTGCTGCTGGACGCCGGAGTGGAAGCGGATTCCCTGTACACGGCAGACATCACGCGGACCCTTCCCGCCAGTGGCGTGTTCAGCGACATCCAGCGCAAGGTCTACGAAGCAGTGCTGGATGCTGCCGACGCCGGTTTTGCCGCCGCGCAGCCCGGCGTCAAGTTCCGCGACATCCACACAGCGGCAACGACGGTATTGGCTGAACGGCTTGCCGAGTGGGGCCTGCTGCCCGTCACGGTAAAGGAAGCCATCAGCCCCGAGGGCCAGCAGCACCGCCGGTGGATGCCGCACGGCACCAGCCACCACCTGGGGCTCGATGTCCACGACTGTGCCCAGGCCAAGCGTGAACTCTACCTTGACGGCATCCTCACAGAAGGCATGGTGTTCACCATCGAACCCGGCCTGTACTTCAAGAACGAGGACCTGGCCATTCCGGAGGAATACCGCGGGATCGGTGTCCGGATCGAAGACGACATCCTCATGACGGCCGACGGGCCGGTCAACCTGAGCGCCGCCCTGCCGCGCAAGGCCGGGGACGTGGAGGACTGGATGGCCGGGATCTACCGTGAAGCCAACGGAACCAAAGAGTCCTAGCCGGAGAAGAAAAAGCGGGGCTACCGGAAGAATTTTCCGGTAGCCCCGCTTTTGCCTTTGGCCGGTGTGCGCTACTGGCGCGTCTCGCCCGGGTGCTGCTGCTTGTCTGCGTCCAGCTGCCCGTCGGCGGGTTGCCCGTGGTCCGCGTGCTCTTCATTTTGGGGCTGGGCGGGGCCTGCAGCAGGACCCTGCGGCAGCCGGACACCATACTGGGGCCGGCCGTCCGGCAGGTCCGGGTAGCGCACAGCCCGTGCCGGGGCCGGCTGCTCCTGGACGGCGGCGTCCTGGCGCGGCCCGGCACCGGCGTGGTCACCGGGCTGCTCCTGCACGGATGAACCGGCGGACGACTGGCCGTAGGGGTCACTCCATCCTGAGGGACGGGCCGGAGCCTGGCCCGGCTGCGGGGGTTGGTACGGCTGGCCCTGGTAGTCACGCTGGGGATACGGCCCCCCGCCGGCAGCCGCGTCCGAGCGCGTCATCGGCAGCTGCTGAAGGAGCCGGCGCGCCTCGTGTGCGGCTTCCGGCGACACCACGACGTCGTAGCTGGTGGCCACCACCTGGCTGGTGGAGGTGAAGTCGCGCTTGCCCCGCTGCATCGCGTAGGTGACGATGCCGAAGAGCATAAAGAACGCTGCGCCCATCAGCACCGACGCGAGGATGGAAAAGTACCCCGGTGACGGTGCGAAGAAGGAGAGCATGACGCCGACGAACAGGCCGAACCACATGCCGCTCAGCGCTCCGGACAGGGCAACCCGGGGATAGCTCAGGCGCCCCGTGACCCGCTCCACCATCTTCAGCTCGTTGCCCACGATGGACACCATGTGCACCGGGAACTGCTGGTCCGCGAGGTAATCCACGGCCTTCTGGGCATCCAGGTAGGAGGTGTAGGAACCCACGGTGTCGCCGGCGGGGACGGCCCGGGCCTCGTCCATTCCGCCGGGCCCGCCGGCCTTGGGAGCACCAAATATGTTTGCCATACCCCCATTCTTGCCCATGAGCATGTGTGCCGCCTGTAAATTCAGCTAAAAGAGAGCAGACTCGGTAGCCTGTAGGAGTGAGCACAACTCCTACCCGCGTCTTCGTGGCGCGCCTTCTGGGCCTCGACGTCTTCGACCCGCTGGGCGACCGGCTGGGCCGGCTGCGCGATGTTGTTGTGCTGTCCCGTGGAACCCAGGGCGCCCCGCACGTGGTGGGCATCGTCGTCGAAGTTCCCGGTAAGAAGCGCGTGTTCGTGCCCATGACCCGGATCACCTCCATCGACCAGACGCAGATCATCTGCACCGGGCTGGTCAACCTCCGCCGCTTTGAGCAGCGCGGCGCCGAAACCCTGGTGGTGGCCGAAATGTTCGACCGCCGCGTCACGCTCCGGGACGGAAGCGGCGATGCCACGATCGAGGACATTGCCATGGACCAGACCCGTTCCGGGGACTGGTTCGTCAGCAAGCTCTTTGTCCGGCGCGGCCACTCCCTTTCCCCCTTGAGCCGGCTTCGCCGCAATGAAACGCTGATCATCGACTGGGCTGACGCCCTCCAGGGCGCGCGCACCGAGCCGCAGGCCGCCACCCAGTTCGTGGCCAACCATGAAGACCTCAAGCCCGCGGACTTCGCGGAGGCCCTGCAGGAAATGAGCGATAAGCGCCGTTTCGAAGTGGCGAGCGAACTGCAGGATGAGCGCCTCGCGGACGTCCTGCAGGAGCTCCCGGAGGACGACCAGGTGGAGATCCTGTCTGCCCTGGACGTCCAGCGCGCCGCGGATGTCCTGGAGGAGATGGATCCGGATGACGCCGCCGACCTCCTCGGCGAGCTCCCTTCCGCCCAGGCCGAAGAGCTGCTCCAACTGATGGAGCCCGAAGGCGCAGAGGACGTCCGGCGCCTGCTGGAGTATGACGAGGACACCGCCGGCGGCCTCATGACCCCGGTGCCTGTCATCCTGCCGCCCGAAGCCACAGTGGCCGAGGCGCTGGCGCATGTCCGGCGCGAGGAACTCTCGCCCGCGCTGGCCTCCTCCATCTTCATTGCCAGGCCCCCGCTGGAGACGCCCACGGGCCGTTTCCTGGGCGTGGTCCACATCCAGCAGCTGCTCAGGTTCCCGCCGTTCGAACCGCTCGGCAACCTGGTGGACAAGAACCTTGAGCCGCTGTCGGACCAGGCGCACATCAGCGAAGTCGCCAGGACCCTGGCTACCTACAACCTGAACTCCCTGCCCGTGGTCAATGACGCCGGTCGGCTTGTGGGGGCGGTGACTGTTGATGACGTTTTGGATCATCTGTTGCCGGATGACTGGCGAGCCCATGACGGCGAAGCCCCGATAAGAAGGCTTGGTGGCCGTATTGGCTGACAGCAGCGCTCCCAAGAACCCCAACCAGCGGATGCCGGCCAAGGCCGCGGCGAAGGGCAGCCTGGACACGCCGCTCAGCGGCCGCCAGCGGATCCTGCCCAAGTTCTCCCCGGACCCCGATGCCTTCGGCCATGCCACGGAAGGCTTCGCCCGCTTCATGGGCACCCCGCAGTTCCTTGTCTACATGACCGTTTTCGTGGTCATCTGGCTGGCCTGGAATACGTGGGCTCCCCTTGCCTGGCAGTTCGATTCCCGCGACCTCGGTTTTACCCTGCTGACCCTGATGCTGTCCCTGCAGGCCTCCTACGCGGCACCGCTGCTGCTGCTGGCGCAGAACCGCCAGGACGACCGCGACCGCGTCTCGCTCCAGCAGGACCGCCAGCGGGCTGAACGCAACCTGTCAGACACCGAGTACCTGACCCGGGAGCTCGCGTCCCTGCGGATTGCGCTCCGTGAGGTTGCCACGCGCGACTACGTCCGTGCCGAGCTGCGCTCCCTGCTGGAAGACATGCTGGAAGCCCAGGAAGAGCTCCGGACCCATGATCCTGCCGGGCAGGGGCAGCACGAATCCCCGCGCGACAAGATCAGGGAAAAGCTGAAGGAACAGCGTGACCGCCAGCGGAATCCCCGCACCCAACAGATTCCCCGGGTTAAGCCCGGCCACTCCGCCCAGGACCGTTAATGAACGCATCGACCGCCAACCCCGCGTTGGCTGACGCCGTCGCCGCTGCCCTGGCCACGGTCATTGATCCCGAGCTCCGCCGCCCCATCACCGAGCTGGGCATGGTTGAGTCCGTCGACATTTCCGACGACGGCAGGGTCAGCCTTGCTGTCCTGCTCACCATTGCCGGCTGCCCGCTCCGGGACACCATTACGGCCGATGCCACAAAGGCGCTGCTGGCCGTCCCGGGAGTGGCCGCCGTCGACGTTGAACTCAAGGTGATGACGCAGGAACAACGCGATGCCCTCAAGGAGCTGCTCCGCGGCGCCGGCGGCCAGCGCGGCATCCCCTTCAACCAGCCGGAGTCCCTCACCAGGGTCTATGCCGTGGCGAGCGGCAAGGGCGGCGTGGGAAAGTCCTCCGTGACCGTCAACCTTGCCTGCGCCCTCGCCGCCCAGGGCCTGCGGGTCGGGATCGTGGACGCGGATGTGTACGGCTTTTCGGTTCCTGGCCTCATGGGCATCACCCAACCGCCCACCCGCGTGGATGACATGATCCTTCCCCCGGTCGCCTATGGCGTGAAGGTGATCTCGATCGGGATGTTCGTCAGCGGCAACCAGCCCGTGGCCTGGCGCGGACCGATGCTCCACCGCGCCCTTGAGCAGTTCCTGACGGACGTCTACTTCGGCGACCTGGACGCCCTTTTCCTGGACCTGCCGCCCGGCACCGGTGACATTGCGATCTCCGTGGCCCAGCTCTTGCCGAAAGCCGAAATCCTGGTGGTCACCACACCGCAGGCTGCCGCTGCCGACGTCGCGGAGCGCGCCGGCGCCATAGCCACGCAGACTGGCCAGAAAGTGGCCGGCGTCATCGAGAACATGTCCTACCTGGAAATGCCCGACGGCGGCAGGATGGAACTGTTCGGAAGCGGCGGCGGGTCAGTCCTCGCCGAGCGGCTGACGGCAACGGTAGGCGCAGAGGTGCCGCTCCTGGGGCAGATACCGCTTGATATCCGGCTGCGGGAGGGCGGCGATTCCGGTGTCCCGATTGTCCTCGGGCAGGCGGATACACCCGCTGCCGCGGCGCTGTCCGGCATCGCCGGCCGGCTGGCGGCAAAGCCGCGCGGCCTGGCCGGGATGAAACTGGGGCTGCAGCCCCGCTAGGAAGCGGCTACGTGGCCTCGGTATCGAAGGGCGCGGCCTCGCCGGGGGGCAAGGACTGGAGCACCCGTTCCGGCGGCCGCGGCGCAGCCTCCGCCGCCACAGCCGCGGCGCCGGAGACGGCAGCCACTGCAGCGGGCGCGCCGGCGCTCACCGGTTTGGAGTCGTCGTCCAGGAGCGCCTCTTTGATGATGCGCCGCGGATCGTACTGGCGGGGGTCGTACTTCTTCCAGTCGACATCATCGATGTCGATGCCCACTTCTTCCTTGATCTGCTCACGGGCACCGGACGCCATGCGCCGGACTTCCTTGACCAGATTGGCCAGTTTCTGGGTGTATTCGGGCAGCCGCTGGGGACCGATCACCAGAACCCCAATGATCAGCAGAAGAAAGAACTCCGGGCCGTTGATTCCAAACACTTTAGGAAGATTACCCTCTCCGGGCTGCCAGTGACGATTTCCGCCCGGGGGCCCGGGTGACTGTGCGTTCTACGGGGTGAAAAAGGCAACGATGCGGTTAACTCCACGTTGCAGCCGCGTGCTGATTGGTTCCTCCGCCGCTTCCGGGGAGGCACCCGCGATACCTGCCGCGACGCCTTCCTCAGCCTGGGTGCCGAGCCGCTGCAGGATAGGCAGGGCATCGTCAGCCTCCTCGGCGGGCAAGTCGGACTCGTAGAGAAAGGTGTGGCCGGGCGTCCGGTAGGTTGCCGACCACGGCGAGGACCGCCACACCCGCAGGGGGCCGCTGTCCTGGCTGGTTATGGCCTGCGGGACGATCCGCTGTTCGGTCACCGTTGCATGGTGGGTTCCGTCGGTCAGCCGCAGCTCCACTGCCGGCTGGCCATTGAGCACGGTGGCCCTCGCGGACTCGAGCCGGAAGCCCATCGCTCCAAGCTCGGGGCATGCCCATCCTTCAGAACGCAACTGGGTGAGCTGTTCCCCGGTCAGCTGCCTGCCGTCCGCAGGTGTCCGGGACGAGACGTGGGAGAGTGCGGCCTGGTTGCCTGTGGCGTCCCCCGGAAGGGGATCTCCTGCCGCGGCAAAAGCACCGGCGGCCAGCACGCCCGCAGCTGCCACACTGCCGCCTGCAGCCAGGGCAAGGACACGGACGGCGCTCCGGGACGACGCCGGCCGGTGAGAGTCGGCAGACGGCACGGCGGCCAGCTCCTGCGTTCGGGCCAGCAGGCGGGCCGTCAGGTCATCACTGGCCGGAGGGATGGGAGCATCCCGGAGCCGCTCCAGATACTGGCGCTCCCGCCGCACGGCTGAATGGCATTCGTGGCAGGACTGAAGGTGGCTGCGGGTGCGCTGATGCCTGCGTCCGAATGGGGAACGGGACCTCATGCGCCGTTCAGAGGATCCCGGCGATGCGCGGCATGGACAGTTTCCGGCGCGACTGCTGCGGACGCGGATCCCGGTGGGCCAGCTTCTCCCGCAGCATGGTCCGGCCGCGGTGGATCCGGGAACGGACGGTGCCCAGCTTCACGCCCAGGGCTTCCGCCACTTCGTCGTAGGACAGCCCTTCAAGGTCGCACAGGACGACGGCGGCGCGGAAGTCCGGCGGCAGTTCCTCCAGCGCGGCCTGGACGTCCACATCGAGGTTGTTCAGCTCAAAGCTCTGTTCGGGGCCCGGTTCACGGCCGGGAAGCCGCGACTCAGCGTCCTCGGCAAGGGCATCGAACCTGATCCGGGTCTTCCTCCGTGCCTGGTCCAGGAAGAGGTTGGTGGTAATCCGGTGCAGCCAGCCGTCCAGGGTGCCGGGCTTGAAATTCTCCAGTGAGCGGAAGACGCGGACGAACACTTCCTGGGTGAGGTCCTCGGCGTCGTACTTGTTGCCGGTCAGGCGGTAGGCGAGCCGGTAGACTTTCGCCGAGTGGTTGGTGACCACTTCTTCCCAGGTGGGACGGACCCACTCCGGATCAGGATGACTTGCTGCAGGGACAGGTGCCACTACTGAAGATGACATCGTCCACTCCCCTCGTGGAATGCTAACGCCCGGATACTGTTGACATCACTGATTCGGCGCCGGTCACCTTTTGGATGAGCGGATAATAATCATTTCAAACTTGTCTGGGAATTTCCTGATTGTCCGGAAGTTCAGCCGTGGGCGCAACCGCCCGCCTCCGCAGCTGTTGCCACCGGACACAGTAGGCTGTAAAGGACATTCCCCTGCCGCCCAGAAAGCGAAACCCATGAGCGCCGACAAGTCCACCAGCTGGTCCTATGCAGAAGATCTGCCCGCTGAGGATGAGGTCATGCTTCGGGCCCGGGAGCGCTCCTTCGAGCTGGGTGTCACACCGGTTGGACCGGGGGTGGGCGCAGTCCTGACCGTGCTGGCGGCCGCGTCCAAAGCCCAGACCGCCGTCGAAATCGGGACCGGCGCCGGGGTCTCCGGCGTCTGCCTGCTCCGTGGCCTCGGCCCGCAGTCCGTCCTCACCACCATCGATGTGGACGTGGAGCACCTCAAGGCCGCCCGCGAGGCATTTTCCGAGGCAGGCAGCCCGGCCAACCGCACCCGCACCATTTCCGGAAGGGCCGGTGACGTCCTGCCGCGCCTGACCGACAACGCCTACGACCTGGTGTTCATCGACGCCGACAAACCAGGGCTCCCGGGCTATGTTGAGCAGGCCATCCGGCTCCTGAAGCCCTCCGGCCTATTGATCATCAATGACGCGCTGGACAAGGACAAGGTTGCCAACCCCGCCGGCCGTGAAGCCACCACAGTGGTCTTGCGCCAAATCGGTAAGGCAATCCGCGACGACGAGAGGCTTGCGTCCGCCATGCTTCCCACCGGCGACGGGCTGCTGGTAGCGGTCAAGAAGTAGGCACGAAGATACGCTCAGGGCCCGCAGCCTGCCGGCTGCGGGCCCTGAGCGGCACGATTATTCGGTAACGCCGACGAGGCATTCCTTGAGGTTTGCTGCTTCGGCAGCGTTCAGCTCGACCACCAGGCGCCCGCCGCCCTCGAGCGGGACGCGCATGATCAGGCTGCGGCCCTCCTTGGTGACTTCCATTGGGCCGTCGCCGGTGCGTGGTTTCATAGCCGCCATGAGGAATTCCCCTCCATTTTGTCCCAGGACTGATCAGCCCGGGCGGGCTGTGTCCGCATGTCGATCAAGCCGCTATGGCGGAGTGGATGGACACCGCCAAGGCTGAGCGTACTCTGAATGCTTTTTGTCCTTGCTTACTTACCATTATCGCGGAATTACCCGCACGTAGCTAATCGATGGACATTTCCAACGTCTTGCTATTTGAGTCCTGACCTGCACGAAAGTCCAAAAGGCTAGGGTGGATAATCCCCGCCGCCGGGCAATTGGGCCCAGGCCCACAACCACACGATCCAGACAATCTGCAGCAGCAGGAACATGATGACCATGGTCCACCGGTAGGCCCGCGAGCCGGATACCAAAACCGCACCCAGCGCGAGCGGAAACAGCGGCAGGAGCATGCGGAAGGTACTGGTCTGCGGATGCAGGAACACCACCAGGTAGCCCATGTAGCAGGCGCACCACAGCCGGAGCTCAACGCCGAGCTGCCGCACGGGCGGCAGGAACAGCATGGCGCCGAAAAGTGCCACGAAGACGAACGGCGCCAGCAGGCCCAGGACCGGGCCAAAGAGGTCGACGCCGGTATCGAACCAAGGCTTGAACGGCACCAGGTCGTGGCCCCGCCACACGGTTTCCGTCTTTGTATACGCCTGGATATCGCCTGTTGCTGCCCAGGCGGCGGCGGGCCAGGCAAGCGCCATCGCCCCGCCGACGGCGGTGAGGGCGGCCAGCGCCGCGAGGTCGCCGTTTGAGTGGGTTCCTTTCCGTTGCCCGTTGACGGCCGGGCGGGACCCGAACCGCTCCCACAGGTGGCGCAGGAGGAGCAGCCCGAGCATGGCCGCGAACGGGACACCCACCGGACGGGACAGGCACAGGAGCACCACCACCGGGATGGACCACAGGTACTGCCTGCGGACCACCAGCAGCAATGCTGCCGCGAGCAGCAGCAGCGACAAGGACTCGGCGTAAGGCACCTGGAGGATGGCGGACACCGGGAAGGTGGCAAAGAAGGCCACTCCCCATAAGGCGGAAGCATGGGCGGCCTTGTGCCGGAAGAGGATGTAGACAACCAGGGCCGCTCCCCACCCGGCCAGCATGGCGATGATGGTCAGCGAGGCAGCGGGGACAAGTCCGGTCAGTCCGCTGAGGCCTCCGGCCAGCGCAGGAAACAACGGATAGAAGGCCCACGCGTTTTCCTGGACATTGCCGGCAGCATCAGTCGGCAGGACGGAGGGATAGCCCCTGGCGATGACCTGGCCGTACCAGCGCGCATCCCAGATGTTGATGAAGTTCCAGTAATCCGGCTTGGCGGGGAACCATGGATTGGGCCCCTGGTGCAAAGCGGCAGCCATGAAGATGCCGGCGCTGACCAGCCGGGCTGCGAAGTAGATAGCGGTAACCTGCAGCCACCATGTCCAGCCTTGGATGGCCCGCCAGGCCTGTGCGGCCAACGCCTGAAGGGTCGGGACAAATCCTGCCTGGCGCCGTGCCACCGTGCTCACAGCGGGTCCTCATGAGGCGCAGTGCTGTGTCCGTCGGATTCCGGTCCACGCGGAGCTGCCATAGCCACCAGCGCTGCCCGAAGCCCGTCGATTTCCTGCTGTTTGGAGGCGAGCTGGTCCCGCAGCTCATCCAGGACCTGGTCCACCTGGTCCATCCGGTAGCCACGGAGGCCAAGGGAGAAACGCACGCGGTCAATGTCCTCCGGGGCTGCCTGTGCGGGCAGCAGGACCGGAGGAAGGTTGGCTGGCGGCTGCTCGAAACCGGCGCCGGGCAATCCGGGCAGGAGTCCTGCGCCCGTTTTGCCGGAACGCAGCCCCAGGCCGATCCAGAAGACCACCCCAATCAGCGCCATGGCCAGGAAAACCAGAAAAAAGCTCACCGTTCCATCGTGCCAGACGGGATGGGGCGTCGCCGTCCGGACGCTCGGGCTACTCCGGCCGCTGCTCCCCGTTAAGCGAGGGGGTGATGGCAACGTGGAGCACCCGGTCCACCGCTTCAGCTGGATCATCCACCACCTGGATCAGGTCCAGGTCCTTTTCGGAGACCATGCCTTCCGCCACCAGGGTTCCCCTGATCCACTCGATCATGGGACCCCAGAATTCGACGCCGAGCAGCACGATGGGGAACGACGTCACCTTTCGCGTCTGCACCAGCACCATTGCCTCAAAAAGTTCGTCGAGCGTGCCCAGGCCTCCGGGCAGGACGATGAACCCCTGCGCGTACTTGACGAACATGGTTTTGCGGGCAAAGAAATACCTGAAATTGATGCCCAGGTCCACCCACTGGTTCAGGCCCTGCTCAAAGGGAAGTTCGATGCCCAGGCCCACGGACACGCCATTGCCTTCAACAGTGCCGCGGTTGGCGGCTTCCATGGATCCGGGACCGCCGCCGGTGATGACGGCAACGCCCGCCTCGGCCAGTTTCCGCCCCACTTCCACACCCATTTCGTAGTAGGGGCTGCCGGGTTTGGTGCGCGCCGAACCGAAGACGCTCACGGCCTTGCCGATGTCCGCCAGGGCACCGAAGCCTTCCACGAACTCGCTCTGGATGCGCAGGACACGCCAGGGGTCAGTGTGGACAAACTGCCCGGGACCCTTGGTGTCGAGCAGATGCTGGTCAGACATGTCCACGGCCGCCTGCTTGCGGCGAAGTTCAAGGGGGCCCTTACGGCGCGGCTGGGAATTTCTGGCCGGATCTGCGTTGATGCTCATTCACCAAGGCTAACCTCCCGCGGGAGGTATCTCTTGAATCACGATCCGCAGGAAGTTGCGGTGATTCGCGTCATAAACAGATGTTGTTCGCTAGATTCTTTCTTATGACTACTCATGTGCCCGGAGATGCCCTTGTCTCCCTGAACGGCGTAAATAAGCACTACGGCCAGCTGCATGTTTTGAAGGACATCAACCTGCAGGTCCGCAAGGGCGAGGTTGTTGTGGTCATCGGGCCCTCCGGCTCCGGTAAGTCCACCCTCTGCCGTGCCATCAACCGCCTGGAGACCATCGAGGCCGGAACCATCAGCATCGACGGGAAAGTGCTTCCGGAGGAAGGCAAGGAACTCGCCCAGCTCCGCGCCGACGTCGGAATGGTCTTCCAGTCCTTTAACCTCTTTGCCCACAAAACCATCCTGGAGAACGTGACGCTCGGACCCATTAAGGTCAAGGGCGTCGCCAAGGCCACGGCGGACAAGGACGCCATGGCCTTGCTTGAACGCGTCGGCGTAGGCCACCAGGCCCCCAAACTGCCGGCGCAGCTCTCGGGCGGCCAGCAGCAGCGCGTGGCCATCGCACGGGCTTTGGCAATGAAGCCGAAGGTCATGCTGTTTGATGAGCCCACTTCGGCTCTGGACCCGGAAATGATCAACGAGGTCCTGGACGTCATGGTCCAACTGGCCAAGGAGGGCATGACCATGATTGTGGTCACGCACGAGATGGGCTTTGCCCGCAAGGCCGCGGACCGCGTCGTCTTTATGGCCGACGGCCAGATTGTCGAAGACGCCACCCCGGAAGAATTCTTCACCAACCCGAAGAGCGAACGTGCCAAGGACTTTCTCTCCAAGCTCCTGACGCACTGATTCGCACCTGAACAAGCACTCCCAGTTCGCACCGAGGCCGTGACCCACGGCCATCAATGAAAGGAATGTCATGAAGGCATTTATGACCCGGCGGAAATCATTCTTCGTGGCGGCTACCGCTGCCCTCGCCCTGTCCCTGAGCGCCTGCGGCGGAGGCGGCACGGGCACCACGGCCGATCCCACTGTGGCCGAGAAGCCGTCCTTCGCTGCCGGCACCACCATGGAGAAGCTCTCCAAGGCAGGCAGCATCAAAATCGGAACCAAGTTCGACCAGCCGCTCTTCGGCCAGGTGGGCCTGGACGGCAAGCCGGTCGGGTTCGACGTCGAAATCGGCAAGCTGATCGCCGCCAAGCTGGGCATCGCCGCTGACAAGATCGAATGGTCCGAGACCGTCTCCGCCAACCGCGAACCCTTCATCGAGCAGGGCAAGGTGGACCTGGTGATCGCCACGTACACCATCAACGACAAGCGCAAGCAGGTAGTCAGCTTCGCCGGGCCGTACTACGAGGCCGGACAGGCCCTCATGGTGAACAAGGACAACGACTCCATCAAGAAGCCTGAAGACGTAAAGGGCAAGAAGGTCTGCTCCGTGACGGGTTCGACGCCGGCCGCCACCATCGTGGAGAAGTACGGGGCAGAGCTGGTCCCCGCGGCAACCTACTCCGCATGCCTGGAACCGCTGCGCAACAAGCAGGTTGAAGCGGTCACCACCGACAACGTCATCCTCGCCGGCTTCGTGGACAAGGAACCGGACGCCTTCAAGCTGGCCTCCGACGAAACGTTCACCAAGGAGCCCTACGGCATCGGCCTGAAGAAGGACGACACCGAGTTCCGCAACTGGATCAATGACCAGCTGGAGTCCTTCGAAAAGGACGGAAGCTACAAGAAGGCCTGGGAGGCAACCGCCGGCACTGTCATTAAGACTGCGCCCAGCCTGCCCGCAATCAACCGCTACTAGGCGGCCCGTTCGTTGCCGGGACCGGTCCGCCGGTCCCGGCAACGCCACGCCTTCCCTTCCGTCCACTCCCAGAGCCGAAGGATCACATGGACGTCATTCTTGAAAACCTGCCCCTGTACTGGAACGGTTTTCTCCGCACCCTCTTTCTTTCAGCCGTATCCGGGATCATCGCGCTCGTGCTGGGCACGCTCCTTGCGGCTGCCAGGGTTTCTCCGGTTGCTGCCCTCCGCGGCTTCAGCACCGTCTACGTCGAGGTTCTCCGGAACACACCCCTGACCATCGCCTTTTTCTTCGCGGCCGTCGTGCTCCCCCGCCTCGGGGTCAAATTTGAGCAGTTCGAGATTGCCGCGATCATTGCCCTCAGTACCTACACCGCAGCGTTCATCGCCGAAGCTGTCCGCTCTGGTGTCAACAGTGTTCCGGTGGGACAGGCTGAGGCCGCCCGCAGTATTGGCATGAAGTTCGGCCAGGTGCTGTCCCTCATCATCCTGCCGCAGGCCTTGAGGACGGTGATCCCGCCGCTGATCAACATCCTGATCGCCCTGGTGAAGAACTCGTCCGTGGCCGGCGCGTTCTTTGTCCTGGAACTCTTCGGCTACGGCCGGCAACTGGCCAACGCCAACGGTGACGCCGTCATCGCGGTGCTGCTGGGTACTGCGTTCTTCTATCTGCTCCTCACCGTTCCGCTGGGCATCCTGGCCAGCACGGTGGAACGAAAGGTGGCGATTGCCCGATGAGCTCAGTCCTTTATGACGTTCCCGGCCCCAAGGCCCGGCGCGTCTCCCTGATCGCTTCGATCGCCGGCTCCGTGCTGATCCTCGGGCTGCTGGCGTGGATTGTCATGACCCTCGCGCAGCAGGGCATTTTCGAAGGCCGGCGCTGGCAGATCTTCACCCGCGGCGACGTGTGGACGCTCCTGGCCAACGGCCTCGGCGCCACCCTGAGCGCAGCAGCCCTGGCGGCCGTTATCGCCTTCCCCCTGGGGCTGCTCCTCTGCCTGCTGCGCATCTCTGACGCGGCCTTCATCAGGATCCCCACCCGGGTGGTGCTGGAGTTCCTCCGCGGCATGCCCGTGGTCCTGATGATGCTGTTCGTCCTGCTGGGCTTCGGTACCTCGCCGTTCATTGCTGTTGTCACCGGCCTGGTGCTCTACAACTCAGCAGTGTTTGCCGAAATCATCCGGGCCGGCATCCAGTCGCTGCCGAAAGGGCAACGTGAAGCCGGGCTGGCCATCGGCCTGACGAGTTTCCAGTCCCGCATGCTGGTCGAGCTTCCGCAGGCGATCCGCCGCATGATGCCTTCCCTGGTGGCGCAGATGGTGGTCCTGCTGAAGGACACCTCGCTCGGCTACATCGTGGCGTACGGCGAGCTCCTGCGCGCTGTCCAGGTGATGGCGGACTTCCTGGGGACGCAGTTCCTGTTCCCCATCTTCTTTGTGGCGGCCGCAATCTACATCGCCATCAACATCTGCGTTTCCCGCCTCGCAGTGTGGATCGAGCGCCGCGGCTCCAAGAAGGCAGCCGGTGGTGTGGCCAAGGCTGAACCCGAAAAGGCCGAGGCACCGGTACCGTAAACAGTTCCAGTTTCCTACAACGATGGCCCGGACCTGCAGTG
>NZ_JAUZVL010000034.1:0-27187 GCF_031844545.1 Arthrobacter sp. AB6 | reverse complement strand
TACCTGCACGGAAAGCCGGCCCGCAACCTCTGACATGGGGGCGAGCAACGGAAGGGTGCGGCCTTCCTGGACGGTTTCGTAGGCGATGGCGGTGACGCCGGAGTTGATGAGCTCGCGGGTGAGTTCGGGCTCGGCGGCCAGGTGGAGGTAGGTGAAAAGGATCAGGCCCTTGCGGAAGCGGTGGTACTCGGCCTTGATGGGCTCCTTGACCTTCATGACCATGTCGGCGCGGGCCCACACGTCGTCGGCCTCATTGACGATTTCGGCGCCGGCGATGGCGTATTCCTCGTCGGTGATGCCGGAGCCCAGCCCCGCGCCGCGCTCCACCAGGACGGTGTGGCCGTTGCTGCGGAACTCGTGGACACCGGCGGCGGTGATGGCCACCCGGAACTCGTTGTTCTTGATTTCTTTAGGGACGCCGATGATCATCGTGGGCTCCAGGTTCTCGGCTTGGTACGCCGGAAAGTGCGGAAGGATTTCGTGTATCAACGATAAATCCGGTTGTGAGCCAGCTGACATGAAAGCGAGCGGCGGCCCGTAAACGAACCGCGTCATTCCGGGGTTTTTGCCGGTTCGTGCTGGACATTTGTCGAGCCGCAGGGCGGCAGGTGTCGCCTCGTGTCCGTTCGTCCCGGAAGCCGCCCAGGCAGTAATGTTGGCCCATGCAGCAGCAGGGTGTGGAACAACTGGTTGAACAGGTGGCGCAGAAGTTGGGCCGTGGCCTGTCACTGGAGGATCTGGACGGGGTGCTGCTGGCCTACAGCTCCAACCAGTCCCACGCGGACCGGGTGCGGGTGAACTTCCTGCTGAGCAAGAAAGTGCCGGCCGACGTCAGCGCCTGGCAGCTCTCGCACGGCATTGCCACCGCCGTCCGTCCGGTGGTGGTGCCGGCCAACCAGGACCTGGGCATGCTGGGCCGGGTGTGCGTTCCGCTGATGGTGCGCGGCTTCCGGGTGGGGTACCTGTGGGTGCAGCAGGACTCCGCCGATGAGAATCCGACCGCGATCCTCACCCAGTTGCCGGCCGTCAACCACGAGCTTGAAACGTTATCAGGGCTCCTGCTCGATTCGAACACGGCCGAGTCCGAATTCCGGCGGGGGCGTGAACGGGAGTTCCTGGCCGCCTGCTCCGGCGAGCCCAACGCCGTGGCCGCCATTGCAGGCTGGAAGGAAATCCAGGGCCGCGGTCCCTGGCAGGTGGTGACAGTGCTCGACGCCGATGGCTGGGCCGGCGGATCCGACCCCATCGCATCCACCCTCATCCACCGCTCTGCCGCGCTCCAGGCGACCATCGGCGTCGACTCTGCCCTGTTCAGCGCCGGCACGGACACCCATTCCGTTGTGCTGTTCCGCGAATTGTCCGGCCGGGCCAACCACGCCCAGGTGCTGGTCCACTACCACCTGGAGCTTGCCAAGCGTTCCGGCCGTCCGGTGCAGCGCATCATTTTGGGCATCAGCGAGGGCTTTGGCCGGCCGCGCGAGCTCGCCGCGGCGTACCGCCAATCCAAGCTGGCGGCCCAGGCTGCCGCCGTGGATCCGCAGCTCGGGGAACTCGTGGACTGCAGGGCCACGGGCGTCTACCAGCTGCTCGCGTCCGCTGGCGGAGGCGCGAGTGCCTGGGCTGACTCGGCTTCGGTCTACTTCCGCATGCTTGAGGACCACGACCGCAACGGGGAACTGCTTCCGGTCCTGGAACTCCTGTACGACAACGACGGCTCGGTCCAGGACGTGGCCACCAAGCTCCACCTGCATCGCAGCAGCATCTACAACAGGCTGGGCCGGATTCGCCAGCTGCTCGGCGTTGATCCGCTCAAAGGGATGCCCCGCCTGGAGCTCCATGCCGCGCTAAAGATGCGCCGCTGGGCGGGCCGGCCACGCATCTGAGGCGTGCAGAACCTAGGCGCTGTTCCCTGGTTCCTTCGCTTCGTCAGGTTGTTCGGCCTTCTTCTGCTTCTCCAACCAGGCCGTTATGGCGGCCCGCGGAATCCGCCGGTGGGTGCCGCGGTACTCCACCGGGATCTCCCCGCGGTCCGTCATGTTGCGCAGGTACGTGTGGGAAATGCCCGCCAGCTCGGCTGCCTTGGACGTGGTGAGCATGTCCTCCACGCTGCTGACGGTCACCGCTTCGCCGCGGCTGAAGCGGTGCAGGAGATCGACGACGGCGTCCCTCGCCAGTGGCGGCAGCCGATGGACCGTGCCATCCACGAAGACGGTGATGTCGTCGCTGCCCGCAAGCGCCCGGCCCAGCTTCTCAGCATCCTCCGACGGGAGGGCGCCAGTGATCCGCGGAGCTATCAGTGCCATGCACCCAGCCTACCGGCGGCCACCCCGCCCGGGCGGTATGCTCGGCAAATGGAACTTAGCGGCGGCCGGGATGTGGAAGCGGGCGGGCTTCGGGGCAGGCTTTACGCCTCAGTCCTTCCCGCGGGAGCCCCTAACCGGCCTGCCTACGTCCTGCTGCACGGCATCGGAGTTTCCCACCGGTACCTGGCCCGGCTGCATCTCGAGCTGGCCAGGGAAGCGGATGTCTATACATTCGACCTCCCGGGCTTCGGCAAGGCGTCAAGGCCGCCCCGCCAGCTCCAGATCGATGATTTTGCGGAGTTCGTGGGCGCTGTCCTGGCCGACTCCGGCGTTTCCAGCTATGTGGTTGTGGGTCATTCCATGGGCGCGCAGTTCGCGGTGGAACTGGCGCTCCGGAAACCCGGCCGGGTGGCCGGTGCCGTCCTGATGGGGCCGGTGGTGGATTCCCCCAGGAAGACTGTCACCAGGCAGGCGCTGGCCCTCACCCGCGACGCACTGTTAAGGGAGAGCCTGACATCGAACGCCGTCGTGTTCAGCGACTACTTCAGGGCCGGGCCGCGCTGGTACCTCACCGAACTGCCGGTCATGATGGCATACCCCATGGAGGAAAGGCTGGCCGGCATCAGCCAACCCTGCCTGGTCCTTCGCGGCGCCAAGGATCCCATTGCGCGCCGCCCCTGGTGCGAACGCCTCGCGGCCATTGCGCAGCAGGGCACAGTGGCTGAAATCCCGGGCCAGGGCCACGTTCTGCAGCACACTGCCCCTGGAAGGGCGGCCCGGGCCATCAGTGGCTGGGTTCGTGCACTGGATGGTTTCGGCGTGACCGCATAGGGCGGCACGGGCCGGACGGTGTCCCTAGAGGCCGAGTTCTTCCAGGACCGGCAGCTTCTCCCGGACCCATGCCCGCGCTTCCGTGGCGCTTGGAGCGGACAAGGCAAGTTTCGCCAGCTGCTGGGCTTCCTCGAGTGTGACGGTTTTCAGCACCGCCGCCACGGCAGCAAGCGAGCGGGCCGTCATGGACAGGGTGCTTACGCCCAGGCCGGTAAGGACGACGGCGAGGGCAGGGTCGGCCGCCGCCTCACCGCACACGCCCACGGGTTTGTTGTTTCCTTCCGCGCGGGACCCTTCGACTGTCAGGCCAACGAGGCGCAGGACGGCCGGCTGCCAGGGCGTGTTGAGGTTGGCGAGCGGGCCGAGCTGGCGGTCTGCGGCCATGGCGTACTGGGTGAGGTCATTGGTGCCGAGGCTGGCGAAGGCAACTTCCCGAAGGATGGCTTCGGCGGTCAGGGCGGCGGACGGGACCTCCACCATCACGCCGGGGGTCTTGATGCCGGCGTCCGCGCACATGGAGGCAAACCGGGCAGCCTCTTCCGCCGTCGAAATCATGGGGGCCATGACCCAGACGTCCGCTTGGGACTGCTTCTCCGCCAGGGCGATTGCCTCCAGCTGCCGGTCCAGGACGCCGGGGGTGGTGAAGTCCGTGCGGTAGCCGCGGACACCCAGGGCAGGATTCGGCTCGGTGGAGTCGGTCAGGAACGGGAGCGGCTTGTCGGCCCCGGCGTCAAGCGTGCGCAGGACCACTTTCTTTCCCGGGAAAGCGTCAAAAACGCTCTTGTAGGCCGCGGCCTGCTCTTCAACGCTGGGTTCGGTGTCACGTTCCAGGAAGCAGAACTCGGTGCGGAAGAGGCCTACGCCCTGGGCGCCCAGCTTGGCTGCCGCCTCGGCATCCTTGCCGCCGCCCACGTTGGCGAGCAGCGGCACCAGGTGGCCGTCCGCCGTCGCGCCCGTGCCGTTGAACTCGGCCAGCAGGGAAGCCGTGGCTGCCCACGCTTCCGCTGCCGCGCGCAGGGATTCGTCAGGTTCGGAGGTGATGTTGCCGGCGGCGCCGTCCACGTAGACTTCGGTGCCGTCGGGGAGCTCATCCACGCCCACGGCGGCAACAACGGCGGGGAGGCCGAGGGACCGGGCGATGATGGCCGTGTGGGACTGCGGGCCGCCGCCGGCGGTGACGAGCGCGAGGACCTTGTTGGGGTCCAGGGTGGCGGTGTCCGCCGGCGCCAGGTCCTCGGCCACCAGGACGAACGGTGTGCTGGATGCCGGGATGCCGGGTGCGGGCACTCCACGCAGCTCAGCGACAATCCGGGCACGGACATCAAGGACGTCAGTGGCGCGTTCCGCCATGTAGCCGCCCAGGTTGTGGAGCATTTCGGAGACCGAGGAGCCGGACTCCCAGATGGCGCGCTCGGCGGACGTGCCGCGGGCCACCAGCTTGGCGGCACCCTTGATGAGCATGGTGTCCTTGGCCATCAGCGCAGTTGCCTCCAGGACGGCCTTTCCATCACCGATGGCGTGGGCGGCGCGGTCCTTCAGTTCATCGTGCACGGCCTGGGAGGCCGCCTTCAGGGCTGCGGTTGCTTCCTCCGCGGTGGTCCCCGCCGCCAGCTGCTCGCTGGCGGGAGGTTCGCTGATGGGTTTGGGCATCTGCCGGATGGTGCCGATGACGCGGCCTGGGCTGACGCCTACTCCTGGGAAGTTCTGCACTGAAGGTCCTCATTCTCTGCCGGTTGCCAGGCCCGCCGATACCGCCGGCGCCATGCCGGTCCGCCCGGACTGCTACGTCCGGAGGCGGGAAACGTGCCTGAAAAAAATTGTATGTGATTCAGTTCATATAGCAATGCTATAGGTGCTAGGGTAGCGGTTATGAGTTTGGATGGCCAGCTTCCCCCCAAAATGCGACTGCTCCGTGCTGCCGCGGAGCTGCTGGCGAACTCGGCGGGCGCTCCCGTCTCCACCCGCCAGATCACGCAGCTGGCGGGGGTCACAGCTCCCACGCTGTACCACCACTTCGGTGACAAGGAAGGTCTGTTTGACGCCGTCGTCGCCGCAGGGTTTGAAGAGTACGTAGCGGGCGAGAGGGATTTCGCCCCCTCCGGACAGCCGCTCGAGGATATTCGGAGAATGTGGGACAACCATGTGCAGTTCGGGCTGAATCAACCGGAACTGTACCTGGTGATGTTCGGCAACATCCGCCCGGAAAGCCGCCCGGCGATCGTCGCAGACGCCGAGGCGCTCATGGAGGAGATGCTGAACAAGGCAGCGGCGGCGGGCCAGCTGAACGTCCAGCCCAGGGAAGCGGCCAGGTCCATCCTGGCGGCCAACGTGGGCGTGACGCTGATGCTGATTGCGGAGCCCGCCTCCGAGCGGAACCTCGAACTGTCCACCATGACCCGGGACGCCATGATCTTTGCGGTGTCAGCCGAGCCCGCCAGCGGCCCGGCCCCGGGAGATGCCGGGAGATCCTCGGTAGTAGTGGCAGCGATCGCCCTGAACGCCGCACTTCAGGCATCGCACTCTGACCAGCTTTCAAGCTCGGAGCTCAAGCTTTTCCTCGAATGGCTCCACCGCATCTCCACAAGCTCTTAAACATCGGACCATCCTGCGGAGCAGCAGGAATGACGGTTAGGAAATCACATGGCAACAGAGACAGTTGCAAAACCCCGCACCAGCGCGCGCGTGCACGTCCAAAAGTTCGGGACGTTCCTGTCCGGCATGATCATGCCCAACATCGGCGCCTTCATCGCCTGGGGCATCATCACGGCACTCTTCATCCAGAAGGGCTGGGTGCCTGTTCCCCAACTGGGTGGCTTCGGGGAGACGGACGGAAAGCCGAACGTTGGCCTCGTCGGGCCGATGATCACCTACCTGCTGCCCCTCCTGATTGCCTATACCGGCGGCCGGATGGTCTATGACGTCCGCGGCGGCGTGGTGGGCGCCATCGGCACAATGGGCGTGATTGTGGGTGCCGGCATCCCGATGTTCATCGGTGCCATGATCATGGGCCCGCTGGGCGGCTGGACCATGAAGAAGATCGACTCCCTCTGGGAGGGCAAGATCCGCCCCGGCTTCGAGATGCTGGTCAACAACTTCTCCGCGGGCATCTGGGGCGCCCTGCTGGCCATGCTTGGCTTCTATGCCATCGCTCCGGTGGTTTCTGCGTTCAGCGCGGGTGCCGGCAACGTGGTCCAGTTCCTGGTGGACAACGGCCTGCTACCCCTGACCAGCATCTTCATCGAGCCGGCCAAGGTGCTGTTCCTCAACAACGCCATCAACCATGGCGTGCTCACTCCGCTGGGCGTCCAGCAGTCACTGGAGCAGGGCAAGTCCATCCTGTTCCTGCTTGAAGCCAACCCCGGCCCCGGCCTGGGCATCCTGCTCGCCTACATGTTCTTCGGCCGGGGAGCCGCCAAAGCTTCGGCTCCCGGTGCCGCGATCATCCACTTCCTCGGCGGCATCCACGAGATCTACTTCCCGTATGTGCTGATGCGGCCGCTGCTGATCCTTGCTGCGATCGCCGGCGGCATGACCGGTGTGGCCACCCTTGCCATCACAGGTTCGGGGCTGGTGGCGCCGGCCGCCCCCGGTTCCATTTTTGCGGTGCTCGCCCAGACCTCCCGCGACAGCTACCTCGGGGTGATCCTCGCGGTCCTGCTGGCCACGACGGCCTCCTTCCTGGTGGCCTCCATCATCATGAAGACCACCAAGCACAGCGACGAAGTGGACCTCAATGACGCCACCGCAAAGATGGAGCAGATGAAGGGCAAGAAGAGCTCCGTTGCCTCCAGCCTGGCCGGCGCCGGCGCGGCTGCCGGCGCGGGCGGCGTGGCCGTCCTGGCCGGACCGGTGCGCAACATCGTGTTCGCGTGCGACGCCGGCATGGGCTCGAGTGCCATGGGCGCCTCGGTGCTGCGGAACAAGATCAAGGCGGCCGGGTTCCCGGACGTCAAGGTCACGAACGCGGCCATCGCCAACCTTCGCGACGACTACGACGTGGTGATCACCCACCAGGACCTGACGGAACGGGCCAAGCCGGCCACGTCCAGTGCCGTCCACTACTCGGTGGACAACTTCATGAGCAGCCCCCGCTACGACGAGATCGTGGAACTGGTGCGGAAGAGCAACACCGAGGGCGGGCAGGCAGGCAGTGCCCAAGCAGCCGAGGCTCCGGTGGATGCCGCCCCCGGTGCCGGCACGCACGAGATCCTGGCCCGCGAGAGCGTTGTGCTCAACGGATCGGCCACCACGCGCGACGCCGCGATCGACGAAGCCGGCCGGCTCCTGCTGGACCGCGGTGCGGTGGACGAGGGCTACATCGCGGCCATGCACGAGCGGGAGCAGTCCGTGTCCACCTACATGGGCAGCTTCCTGGCCATCCCGCACGGCACCAACGCCGCCAAGGACCACATCCGCAAGTCCGCGGTTTCCGTGATCCGGTACCCGGAGGGGATCGACTGGAACGGCAAGCAGGTCAAGTTCGTCGTGGGCGTCGCAGGAGTCAACAACGAACACCTGCACATCCTGTCCGCCATCGCGAAGGTCTTCACCAACAAGGAACAGGTTGCCCGGCTTGAGGCGGCCACCTCGGTGGAGGAAGTCCTGGAGCTCTTCGGAAAGGTCAACGCATAGTGAAGGCTGTACATTTCGGGGCCGGAAACATCGGCCGCGGTTTTGTCGGGCTGCTCCTGCACGACGCCGGCTATGAGGTGGTGTTCGCGGACGTTGCCGAGGACCTCATCAGCCAGCTGGCTGCAGCGGACAGCTACGCGGTCCACGAGGTGGGGGAGAACCCTGCCGTGCGGACAGTCACCAATTTCCGGGCGCTGAACTCCACCACGCAGGAAGCGGAGCTCGTCGCGGAAATCGCGACGGCGGATATCGTCACCACCGCGGTGGGCCCGCACATCCTGAAGTTCGTGGCGCCCGTCATTGCCCGGGGCATCGTGGCAAGGGGCCCCGGTCTTCCGCCGCTGGAGGTGATGGCGTGCGAGAACGCTATCAACGCCACGGACATCCTCGCCAAGGAGGTTGCCTCCCAGCCGGGGGCAGCCGCCGGGGCGCTGGACGGGAAAGCCGTGTTTGCGAACACCGCGGTGGACCGGATTGTGCCCAACCAGGAACCAGGGCAGGGCCTGGACGTCACGGTGGAGACCTTTTACGAATGGGTCATCGACCGCACTGCCTTCGGTGATTCCGCACCGGTCATCCCGGGGGCCACCTTTGTGGATGACCTCTCGCCGTACATCGAGCGGAAGCTGTTCACTGTCAATACCGGCCACGCGTCGGCCGCCTACTTCGGGTTCGAGGCGGGCCTGGCGAAGATCTCCGAGGCCATGGCCGACCAGGACGTGGCCGAGGATGTCCGGGCGGTGCTGGAGGAAACCAAGCAGCTCCTGGTGAGCAAGCACGGTTTCAGCAACGACGAGCAGGAAGCCTACGTCCAGAAAATCCTGGTCCGGTTCTCCAACCCCTACCTGCCGGACACCGTCCACCGGGTGGGCCGTGCCCCGTTGCGGAAGCTAAGCCGGCACGAACGGTTCATCGGTCCCGCCGCCGAACTCGCGGAACGCGGCATTGTGCCGGAGGCGCTCCTGGGCGCCATCGCCGCAGCGCTGCGGTTCAACGATCCCGCCGACGCCGAGGCCACGGAACTGGCCGGCATCCTGGCCTCCTCCAGCCCGGCGGACGCTACCGCCCGCATTACCGGCCTGGAACCGGACCATCCACTGTTCAACGCCGTGGCAACCCTGGTGGAAGAGCGGCAGGCAGAGGCGGCGAAGGCCCCGGCCTGAACCCTCTCGCACTTCCTGCGGCCTTTTCCCCAACCCTCTCGCAGATAATGCGGGTTTTCCCGCAACCCTCCTGCAATCACGACGCCGGCACCCACCCGAGTGCCGGCGTCGTGCGCTGTGATGTCTCTGGCGGTGGAATGCTGGTCCGGTGATGCGCAACCCAGGTGCCTGCCCCGTTTCCTCCCGCGTATGTCGCGGCAGGACGGCTGGCGCTCGCAGATCGAGGGCGTGCGGGTGGCCGCGAGCCTCCGTGGCAAAGGGCTCGGGAACCTGATGGTGCGGTGGGCCATCGATGAATCCCGGCGCCGCGGCTGCACGCTGATGCAGCTGACCACCCACCGCTCTGACGTCGGTCGGTGGGCGACATTAACTGAGAGAGCGTCGGTGGGTGGGCGACATTAAGTGAGAGAGCGTCGGTCGGTGGGCGACATTAAGTGAGAGAGCGTCGGTGGGTGGGCGACATTAAGTGAGAGAGCATCGGGGAGAGGGCCGCTTTAGGCGCGGGCGGAGCCCTTGGCCACGAACAGGGTCTCCGCCTGCTCCAGGGACATGCCGTTGGTCTCCGGCACCTTGAACATGACAAAGAAGAACGACGCCGCGGCGAACAGCGCGTACATGGCATAGGTCAGCGGCAGCGAGCCGGCGGCCATTACCGGGAAGCTCAGCGTGATCACGAAGTTCGCCACCCACTGCGCGGCCGCAGCCAGGCCAAGGGCGCGGGCACGGATCCGGGAGGGGAATATTTCGCCCAGGAGCACCCACACCAGCGGTCCCCAGGACGCGCCGAAGCTCACCACAAAAACATTCGCAGCCACCAGGGCCACCGGACCCCACACACCGGGCAGGGAAATCTCCGAACCAGAGCCCACGGCGGTGGAGAAGGCAAGTGCCATGGCGCCCAGCGACACGGCCATGCCCACGGAGCCTGCCAGCAGGATGGGCCGGCGGCCGATGCGGTCCACCAGGGCAATGGCCACCAGGGTGACCAGGATGTTGGTGACGGACGTGGCCACCGAGATGGCCAGGGAGTCCTTCTCCTGGAAGCCCACCGCCTTCCACAGGGTGGTGGAGTAGTAGAAAATCACGTTGATGCCCACGAACTGCTGCAAAACGGATAGGACGATGCCCACCCATACCACTGCCTGCAGGCCAAAGGTCCGGCCGCGCAGGGAGCCCTTCTGGCCCGCCAGCTTGTCCTCCTCGATGGCGTCCTGGATCTCGCGGATGTGCCGGTCAGTGTCCTCTGCCGGAGCAATCGAGTCAAAGACCGCACGCGCTTCATCCTCCTTGCCCAGGAACACCAGGAAGCGCGGCGACTCGGGAAGGGTGAACGCCACCCAGCCGTACACCACGGCGGGCAGGGCTGCGGCCAGGAACATCCAGCGCCAGGCCTCGATCCCCAGCCAGTAGGGCTGGTCGGCGCCGCCGGCGCTGGTGGCCAGGAGCGCATCGGACAGCAGGGCTGCGAAGATACCCGTGGTGATGGCCAGCTGCTGCAGCGAGGCCAGCCGGCCCCTTACGTGCCGCGGCGAGATCTCCGAGATGTAGGCGGGGGCGATCACCGAAGCCAGGCCGATTCCGAGCCCGCCCACCAGGCGCCAGAAGATCAGGTCCCAGACGCCGAAGGCAAAGCCGGTGCCCAGCGCGCTGACCAGGAAGAGCAGAGCACCAAGCTTCATGGCGGGAATGCGCCCGTAGTGGTCCGCCACCTTGCCCGCAAGGAACGCGCCGGCAGCGCATCCCAGCAGCGCGATGGCCACCGCGAAGCCGGTCACGGCCTCGGACAGTGCGAACTCGTCCTTCATGGCATCTACCGCGCCGTTGACCACCGACGAATCGAAGCCGAACAGGAATCCGCCCACCGCCCCCGCGAGCGCCAGCCAGATCACCCGCTGCGGTATCCGGGCGGTTGTCTGCTCCTGTGCAGTGGGCATGGTTCTCCCTTGGTCTGGGGGTTTGGTGGATGCGGTGCGGACGTCGTCGGCTGCGGTACCGGCCGGGACGGCCGGCGCACACGCGCTACACAGTGTGGCACGTCACCGCCCGCGGTTCCACTTTCGGACTGTCGCCCTCCAACACAGAAGACGACGACGGCGGGGTCCGGGCTCGCCATGGCGGTCCGCATCAGGTCCGCGATCACGCCGGGAGACCACGGCCCGGTGTCCACGCCGAGGGAGAGTCCCTGACACTGGCGGCAGCGGTGAGGATGGCCGTGCCCAGGATGGGGAAGACCCGGCAGCCAAAAAATTTCGGCCCCGAGGCCGCGGAAACTACCGTTCCACCAGGATGCCGTCAGGGTCGCACCAGATCATGGCTCCCGTTCGGATGGTCACGTCGCCGATCTCCACATCCACATCAACTTCGCCGGCGCCGTCCTTGGCGCTCTTGCGCGGGTTGCTGCCCAAGGCCTTCACGCCGAGATCCAGTTGGGCGATGGCTTCCCGGTCCCGGATTGCGCCGTTAATGACGACGCCGGCCCAGCCGTTTGCCACGGCGCTTTCGGCGATCATGTCCCCCATCAGGGCCGTGGCCAGCGAGCCGCCGCCATCCACCACCAGCACGCTGCCGTTACCCGGCGCGGCCAAGGTTGATTTCACCAGAGCGTTGTCCTGGAAGCAGCGGATGGTCCGCGCCCGGCCGCTGAAGTGCGAGCGGCCGCCCAGGGACTGGAACTGCAACGATATCGATGCCAATTCATCGCCGCGTTCGTCGTAGAGGTCTGCGGTGTTGACAGCGGTGCCCTCCGCGGGCGTGGGCGCTGCGTTCATGTGGTTCTCTCCTTGATCCTCGGTGACGCTGGTGGCGCCGTTCCGGCGTACGGCACCGCCGCACAGTTACGCCCACGATAGTCTGACTCCGTCGCCAACCAGCCGTCCGGGGGAAACACATCATGAGCCTGTCCAACACTCCCGCGCCACTTGGACGCGATGCCGCAGGACCCGAGGAGCCGACGGCGGCGCTCGCCGAGCCGACGCGAAAGGTCACCGCGCGGTGGGTCACCGGGCTGGTGCTTGTGAACGTGGGCATTAACGCCGCCTTCTTCGGGCCTATCAATGTCTTCATTGGACAGCAGGCGATCAGTATCGACGCACCCGCCAAGGAAGCGATCCTTTCCCTTGTGACGGCGTGCGGCGCTGCGGTCTCGCTGGTGGCAAATCCGCTTTTCGGTGCCCTCTCCGACCGCACCACCTCCCGCTATGGCCGCCGTGCCCCGTGGGTGTTGGCCGGTGCCGTGCTGGCAGCCGCCGCCCTCCTCGCGATGTCCGGGGCAGCCACCGTGGCGCTCATGGTGCTCTTCTGGTGCCTCGTCCAGCTCGGTGCCAACGCCGCGTACGCTGCCATCACGGCGGCCGTTCCGGACAGGGTGCCGGTCAAGCAGCGCGGCGGAGTCGGCGGCCTGGCCGCCATGGGCCAGACCCTGGGGATCCTTGCCGGCGCCGTGTTCGGTGCCGCGGTGTCCGGAAACTTCATGGTGGGCTATTGGCTCTGCGCTGCAGCCCTTCTCGTGTCGGTGCTGCCCTACCTCTTCCACCGGAACGATCCTGCGCTGCCCAAAGGCAAGCTCCCGGCGTTCCGGCCGGGAGAATTCGTCCGAGGCTTCTGGGTCAGCCCCCGGGCCTACCCGGACTTCGCCTGGGCCTGGCTGACACGCTTCCTGGTGAACGTGGGCAACCAGCTGACCATTGTCTACCTGCTCTTCTTCCTTCGCGACATCATCAGGCACGAGGACCCGGCGGCGGGAGTGCTGGTCCTCACCGGCATCTATGCGGTGATGGTGATGGTCACTGCGGTGGTGGCCGGCCCCTGGAGTGACAGGGTGGGCCGGCGCAAGCCCTTCGTCATCGGTTCTTCCGTCACCATCGCCATGGCGGGCGCCATCATGGCTTTCTTCCCGGTGTGGCCCGGAGCCCTGGCCGGCGCGGCAGTCCTGGGTATTGGCTTCGGGGCGTACCTGGCGGTGGACTTCGCACTGCTGACCCAGGTCCTCCCCTTTGCCGTGGACCGGGGAAAGGACATGGGCATCATCAACGTGGCCAATTCCCTGCCCCAGGTGGTGGCCCCGTTCCTGGCGTTCATGGCTGTGGCGTACGGGGGCGGTTATCGCTCCCTGTTCGTCACCGCTGCCGTCATCGGCCTGCTCGGGGCGGTTTTTGTGGTGAAAATCAAGAGCGTCCGCTGACGTTCAGAAGGGCCGGAAGTAAGGCACCTGACTAATTACGCCACAGTGCTGTGCCGTATAGTTGAACCGGATTGCAGGCGGTCCGGCATGGGGAGGACCGCACCATAGGAACACAACCCCGGAATGCTGATGCCCGAGATTCTTCCAGACCATCCGCCCATGGCCCCCAGGCCCTCCGCACCCCGCCAACGGTTCCGCTACGCCAAGATCCTGGAAGCTGCAGGAGGCTTCGCGCGCAAGGGCCTGGACTCGGTTGACCTTCCTGAGGTGGCAGCCAAGGCCGATGTCCCGCTCGGCACGCTTTACCGCTATTTCCCTTCCCCCACCCACCTGATGCTCGCCCTGTACCGCCACCAGCTGGAGGAACTCCAAGGGCCGGCCCGCACCACTGCGGCCCGTTTCCGCGGCCGGGCGCTCGCCGGGCTGGTGATGGAGATCTTCCACATGCGTGTCATGCAGCCGGCAGTGGAGCAGTGCCTGACCCGCGGCGTCTACCTCCCGGACCGGGACACCACCGGGCTCCTCCGTGAGATCGATGCCTTGGGGGAGAAAGCACTGACCGCGGCGTGCGGTGATGCCACGGCGGCCCGGGTGCTGCTGCTGACAGTCACTGGTCTGGTCCAGTCCGTGAGAAACCGGCGGCTGTCCCTCTTCGAGGCTGAGGAAGACCTCAAGAAAGCCTGCACACGCCTTTCCGGAACCGGCGAGCCACGCTACACACTCCACCAGAGTGCGTAACAGGTCTAGACCAATTCGCCATTAAATCAGCCATATTGGCGTGGCGTATATCACAAGACGGCGTGCTAAAACGTTGTGGCACGGTTTGGGCCGCGTCAAATCGAAATGGCGGCCCCCTTGTGCCGCCTACCATGGTTCAAACGGAGCAGCAGGGACCATCCCCCAAGCTCCTACGGACCCGCCACCCCTTGGGTTTCCTGCCGCACCATCGCCACTGCCTCGAGCCATCCCGGACTTGAGCCCCACGTGCCGTGCGCCCACGGCCAGCACCAGGAGACAACGACGTGTCCATTGACGCACTTGCAGCCACTGACAATTCCGCAGCCACCGCGCTGAGCGAAGCCGAGATCTTCGACGCCCACCAGGGCGGCAAGCTCTCCATTGCGAGCACCGTTCCGCTGTCCAACAAACGCGATCTTTCCATCGCCTACACTCCGGGAGTGGCTGAGGTCAGCCGCGCCATCCACGCCAGGCCCGAACTCGCCCGCACCCTCACCTGGGCCCAGCGCCTGGTGGTGGTGGTCAGTGACGGCACCGCCGTCCTTGGCCTGGGCAACATCGGAGCCAGCGCTTCCCTGCCCGTCATGGAGGGCAAGTCCGCCCTGTTCAAGACGTTCGGCGACCTGGACTCCATCCCGCTGGTGCTCAACACCACCGATGTGGATGAAATCGTGGAGACCCTCGTGCGCCTGCGCCCCAGTTTCGGTGCGGTGAACCTCGAGGACGTCTCCGCACCCCGCTGCTTCGAGCTTGAGGAAAAGCTCATCGAGGCCCTGGACTGCCCGGTCATGCATGACGACCAGCACGGCACCGCCGTCGTTGCCCTTGCAGCCCTCACCAACGCCGCCAAGGTCACCGGCCGCGCCCTGGAGGGCTTGCAGGTTGTGGTCTCCGGCGCAGGGGCAGCCGGCATCGCCGTCGCCGAAATCCTGCTCGCTGCCGGCGTCACCGACGTCGTCCTGCTGGATTCCCGGGGCGTCATCAACAGCGGCCGCGCGGACCTCGCGGCGGACACAGCCAGCAAGAAGGCTGACATCGCGGCCCGCAGCAACCCCCGCGGGGTGGAAGGCGGCCCGGCCGAGGCCCTCGCCGGCGCGGACGTCTTCATCGGCGTCTCCTCCTCCAAACTGGACGAGGAACACCTGAAGCTCATGAACCAGGACGCCATCGTCTTCGCGCTCTCCAACCCGGACCCCGAGGTCCTGCCCGAGGTGGCAGCCAAGTACGCCGCCGTTGTGGCCACCGGCCGCAGCGACTTTCCCAACCAGATCAACAACGTCCTGGCCTTCCCGGGCATCTTCCGTGGCGCCCTGGATGCCGGCGCCCGGCGCATCACCCCCGCCATGAAGCTGGCCGCGGCGTACGCCATCGCCGAGCTCGCGGCGGAGGACCTGTCGGCCGACTACATCGTCCCCAGCCCGCTGGACCCGCGCGTTGCCCCGGCGGTCACGGCCGCCGTCGCTGCTGCAGTGGAAGCGGAGTAAGCACCCTTTCCCTGGCGGACCTACCCTTAGTGGAATGTACGACGGCGGTGCCTCCCCTGCGCGGGAGGCACCGCCGTCGGGGGTTAACAGGGCGCCAACCATAGACTGGAGTCCATGACCTCCGAAACTGTCGTGACCATCCTGTGCGGCCTGGCGATCCTCGTAGGTGTGGCGGGGACGGTCGTCCCGGTGCTTCCAGGCAGCATCCTGATTGGCGCAAGCCTGCTGGCGTGGGCAATCTGGGGCGGCGCCGGCACCGCGGGCTGGGTGGTGTTCGCGATTGCCATGATGTTCGTGGTGGCGGGCATGGCTGCCAGTGCTGTCCTTACCGGCAGGAAACTGAAGGAGCACGCCATCCCCAGCCGAAGCATCGTGGCCGCGCTGGTGGCCGGCGTGGCGGGAATGTTCATCATCCCCGTGGTGGGACTCTTCGTGGGCTTCGCCGCCGGACTCCTGCTCAGCGAATTCCTTCGCACCCGGAACATCGGCTCCGCAACAACCTCCAGCTGGGCCGCCCTGAAGGCCACGGGCCTGGGCATGCTCGCCGAGTTCGGCCTGGCCTGCCTGGCGGGCAGCACCTGGGTGGTCGGCGTGTGGATTGCTGCCGCCAGCGGCTGAGTGCTTGCGGGCCGGAACCGCAGGGCGTAGAACGGCACCATGACTGAACCAACATCAGCGCGCGGGCACGTGCAGGGCTGGATGGACAAGTACCAGGCCGCCTGGACCAGCAACCGGCCCGAGGACATCCGGGCACTTTTCACGGAAGATGCGCGGTATGAAACGCGGCCGGGCGATCCGGACCCGTGGCTCGGCCGGGACGGCATTGTGGAAGGCTGGCTCGCCGCCCGGGACGAACCGGGCGACTGGACGTTCAGCTGGGAGCTGCTGGGCGCCGACGGCAACACCGCCTTCGTGCAGGGCGTCACCGTCTATTCGGGCGGCCGGCCCAGCTACGACAACCTCTGGATCATCCGGTTCGACGGAGCCGGCCGCGCTGCTTCCTTCACTGAATGGTTCATGGAACGGGCCTAGGCACCGGCGGCCGCCGCACAGGGAACCTCCGGTTAGCATGGAAAGATGACCGCCGGGGATACTGCACCGATCTACTGGGACAGCCGGGACCTCACCCCCTTCGGGCAGCCGCAGCTGCGCACGCCGGTCCATGACCTTGTCGGGGGAGTGGGCGACATCCTCAGCGGTGTGCTGGGTGGACGCCACCCGGCCCTGCTCTTCGTGGACGGGGAGATCCCCCGGCTTAAGCGGATGCTGCCCAAGCCCGCCAAGGCAGTCCACGAGGCCATTTTCACCAGCCGGGAGCCGGAACGGCTGATCACCCTGGGGCGTGCCTATCCCGGCTGGGCCGGGCTCTGCTACCTGATGTCCGGCCTCCTCGTCTACAAGCACGGCGGCTATCTCCGGGCGTCGGAACTGCTGCAGCGCGGGCTTACCACCAGGAACGACGACGACGCCAACCGCTACTCGTCCACCTATCTGACGCGGATTGTCACCCGGATCGAACTCGCCGAACGCGTGGAGGTGCCGGTCCTCTTCAGCGAGGAGTCGGTGTTCCTGGCACTCGCCCATTCACTGCGCGAGACGGGCCGCACCGAAGCCGCGCTGGACGCGCTGGCCGGACTGCCGCCGTCGCTCCCCATGGCCCTGGCGCGCTGCTCGCTGGCGCTGAGCCTGGGCCGCAGCCGTACGGTGATCGACTGGACCGAAGGCCTCCTGAACGCGGACGACCTCTCGGCGGCGTTGCTGCTGGTCCGGGCCCGCGCCCTGCGCAGGGAGGGCAGGCTGGAGGCCGCCCACCAGGCGATCGCCGAGGTGCTTCGCCGGCGCAAGACCCACATGGTGCTGCGCAACGACGCCCTGACAGACCGCGCGCTGCTCGTGCTGGATTCCAGCAGGCGCTCGCTCAACCCGCGCGACTGGGGGCGGCGCCGCGAGGACCCGGTGCCGCAGAAAGAGATCGCCGCCCCCGTGCCCATCCGCAAGGACGAAGAGATGCGCCGGATCTGGGAACAGGACTGGAAAAGGCTCAGCGACGATTAGCCTGGCCTAGCCGGCGGCTACGCCGGCGAGCACCGGCAGCAGCTGTTCCCCGAGCAGCACCACGCCCAGTGCCACCATGATCACCCCGCTGGCGAGCGTCACTGCGCGGGCGGCGCCCGGCCGGCTTTGCAGCAGGGTGCGGGACAGCAACGCGACGGCGGTGTACACGAGTCCCGCGAGCAGCACGAAGGTCATGCCCAGCAGGCCGGACTGCACCGGTACGGGCAGCGGCGCCTCTGCGCTCACGAACTGGGGGACGAGCGCCACATAGAAAAGCAGGCCCTTGGGGTTGATGCCGCTGGTGCCCATACCCTGCAGGAAGGTGCGGAGCCGCGTCTGGCCGTCGCTGCCCGGCCTGGCCGTGAAACTCGCCCCGCGCCAGGAGCGCAGCGTGCTGATGCCCAGCCACATCAGGTAGCCGGCGCCGGCCAGGGTTATCCAGCCCAGCACCCCGGGTGCTCCCGTCAGGACGGCGGCCAATCCCGCCACCAGCAGGATCGTGTGGAGGACGTATCCGCCGCACAACCCTGCCACCGCGGGGACAAAGCTGCGTTGCCGGAGCCCCGCCGCGATGGAGTACGCCCAGTCCACCCCGGGCGTGCAGGCCAAGGCGGCCGCCACCAGCACAAAGGCCAAAAACAGCTCCGGGTTCATTCTTTCTCCTGCCACGAGGTCCGACAGAAGAAACCCTAGATACTTCGGCTCCGGAAGTGCTGTCCTTTTTCGCCCGCAGAAGCCCACAGAATGTAAGATTCTTGCGTGATTGACCATGTTGACAGGAATATCTTGCGTTACCTCAAAGAGGACGGCAGGATGACGGCCACCGCGCTCGCCGCCAAGGTGGGCTTGACTGTGGCGCCATGCCACCGGCGGCTCCGGGACCTGGAAAAATCGGGCGTCATCCGGGGCTACAAAGCGGACATCGATCCTGCCGCCGTGGGGCTGGGGTTTGAAGCGATCGTTTTTGTCACGCTGCGCCAGGTGGACCAGGCCACCATGGCGATTTTCGAGAACCGCGTGGCGGAAAACGCCAACATCGTGGAGGCCCAGCGCCTCTTCGGCTCGCCTGATTACCTGCTCAAAGTCATTGCCGAGGACCTGCCCGCGTACCAGCGCTTCTACGACGCCGAGCTTACGTCCCTGCCCGGCGTCGAGCGCCTGACCTCCACCCTGGTGATGAAGAACCTGAAGTCCAATGCAGGACCCCCGGTGTAGCGCGCCGGACTGCTGCTACTCCCTGAGCAGCCCGGTGGTGCGGTAGGGGATGACCTCGCGAAGGAACATGCTGGTGGAGGTGCGCACAATACCGGGGCAGAGCCTGATTTCCTCGGACACGCGGTAGAGGTCGTCCGGGCTGGTGGCCACCACGCGGATGAGGAGGTCGGTGTCGCCGGCGGGTGCGTGGCACTCCAGGACTTCCGGGATTTCCCGGAGGGCGGCAATGGCCTCGTTGAGGTGGCTCTGGTCCAGTTCGGCGCTGACTGCCGCCGCCACCCCGCGCCCCAGCGCTCCGGGAACCACCCTGCTGCTGTTGGGTCGCAGGGCCCCCGACGCCGTCATTCGCTCCAGCCGCGACTGCACCGTTCCGCGGGCCAGCCCAAGCCGCTGGGCGAGCACCATGATGGGAACGCGCGGATCTTCGTCAAGCGCGTTCAGGATCCGCTTGTCGGTGGGGTCCAATTCCTGCAATCTGACCACTTCCTGTCGATCGGAGCCTTGAGGACCGGTCAAACTGATCAATCAAAGTCCTGCTGGTTGCCCCAACTGTAGGCTCTCTGTTGAAATGATGGCAACAAGGCAGAAGCTACCGCTGATGCTCGCAGGCTACCGCTTCCCGGCACACCACCCGGACGGCGGAACATCGTTTCCCGCAAGGAGGCTGCCCTTGATTGACTCTTGTTCACACCATGGTCACTCTGCAAACACGGCAAGAGCCCCTGAGCTACCGGCGTCGGATTCCCGAAGTCATCGGTAGCTGAGGGGCTCTTGTGTTGTCCCCGCCACCCAGCCTCCCGCATAGTGTTGAGCCATGACCCCAGCCGGCCGCTTTGCCCCCAGCCCATCCGGCGAGCTGCATGTAGGGAACCTCCGGACGGCCGTCCTTGCGTGGCTGTTTGCCCGCTCCACCGGCCGGAAGTTCCTCCTCCGGGTGGAGGACCTGGACCGGGCGCGGGCGGGTGCGGAGGCGGTGCAGCTGCGCGACCTCACCGCCGTCGGCGTGACGTGGGACGGCGGCATCGTCCACCAGACGGACCGCGGGCCCCTTTACGCCGCGGCGATCTCCAGGCTGCAGGATGCCGGCCTCACCTACGAGTGCTTCTGCACCCGCAGGGAAATCCAGGAGGCCCCGTCCGCTCCGCACGCGCCCCAGGGTGCGTACCCGGGGACGTGCCGGAACCTCGGCCCGGCAGAGCGGGAATTCAAGCGCTCCATCCGTCCTGCGGCCATCCGGCTCCGCGCCGATGTTGCGGAGTACCGCGTACACGATGGGCTGCACGGGGAATTCACCGGAATCGTGGATGACTTCGTGCTGCGCCGCAATGACGGAGTGACCGCCTACAACCTTGCCGTGGTGGTTGACGATGCCGAGCAGGGCATCGACCAAGTGGTCCGCGGCGACGACCTCCTGCCCTCCACCCCCCGCCAGGCGTACCTGGCCTCGCTGCTGGATATTTCTTCTCCGGAATATGCCCATGTGCCGCTGGTGGTGAATAACGACGGCGCCAGGCTGGCAAAGCGCGACGGTGCGGTTACGCTTGCCGACCTGTCAGCGCTGGGAGTGGATGCGGCCGCAGTGCGGGACCGGCTGCTCGAGTCCCTTGGCCTGCCTCCGGGTCCGCTGCCCAGGGCGCTTGCATCGTTTGATCCGGATGCCCTGCCAAGGGAGCCTTGGGTGTGGTCCGGCCCGTAGGCTGGAGTCATGCCAGAACCCACGGAACAACCGCCTGCCAGCAGTTTCACGCCGGAGACAGCCAAGGTGCTGGCCGAGGTGGCGCACAACCGCCAGAAGGACAAACTGAAGCGGCCCTACAAGGACCATGTACTCGCGGTGGGAGACGCCCTAGCTGACTTTGACGACGACATCCGCATTGCAGGCTATCTCCACGACATTGCCGAGGACACCCCAATGACCCGGCAGGCCCTCCTGGACATGGGCGTCTCCGAGCGGGCCGTGCAGATCATTGAACGGGTCACCAACCGCCTGCACAGCACCCCGGACGACTACCAGGCCGTTATCCGCGAGATCGCCGAGGACCATGACGCCGCCTTGGTCAAGATTGCGGATAACGCGCACAACTCGCTGCCTGAGCGCGTCCAGGCGCTGGCCGAGAAGTGGCCGGACAAGCCGCCGGTCACCAAATACCGTGACGCCCGCCCTGTTCTCTATGCCGCCGTCGAGGTTGACGAGGTGCGGAAGATCCTGGCCCGGGTGAATCCGTGGCTGCTGGCGGAATTCGATGACCAGTTGGATGAGGAAGACACCACGGACTACGAGAACCTGTCCTATGAGGAGCCGGCTGCCGCCGCCGGGGCTGCCCGGCAGGCGGACGCGGACGAAGGGGAGGCTCCTGGCGCTATGTCCTCCGGGGAGCGGTAGTTCCTGCTTCCAGCTTCTGAAGGGCGAGGTGCAGCCGTTCTGAGCCCCGGCGTTCATCGATCACAATAGAGGCGCCGAGCGCCAGCACAATCACGAAGAGGCAGGCGGGGACTGACGCGCCCGCCGCGGCCAGGCCGACGGCAGCAGCCATTGCTGCCAGCACGCCGCCGGCCACAGTGATAACGGTGCGGTCTGCGCCCACCATGACGCTGTACAGCCATGTTATGGAGCCCTTGAACAGTGCCACCGGAATGGCGATGCTGGCCACGGCCGCGGCGGCGCTGATCCGGGCCTCGTGGTCGATATAGTAGGCGGCCACGTGGAGGCCGGCGCCGGTGGCTGCGATGGCGGCGAAAATGGGGATGTGGCCGTAGCCGAAGAGGAACGACCGGTGCCGGCGCAGGTGCAGGGCGCGTCCGGCCGGCAGCATGAAGTAGATCCACCACATGGCAAACGCCAGGGCCGTGCCGCCGAAGCCCACCAGCGCCGCATCAACACTCCAGCCGTGGTTTGCCACGATGGCCCGAAGGGTTTCAATGGCGCCGATCAGGCATTCGCCCAAGGCAATGATGGCCAGCAGCCCGTACCGTTCGGCAATGTGGTGTGCGTGCCAAGGGGTCCTGGTCCTGCGCTCGGCCGCGAAGGGCGCGGCCATTTCCAGCGCAACCAGCGGGACGATCATGAGCAACGTGGTCAAAACGTCCGCCTCGATGAAAAGCACTGCGATCCACCCGAGCTGCACCAGGGCCAGGTACCTGGCGTACCGCAGGCACGTCTCACGGCGGGCAGGATCCTGGCGTGCGGCCCGGAGCCACTGCGAAACCAGGGCCAGCCGCATGATCACGTAGCCGCCCACCATCACGGCGTTGTCCACGTGGTCGCCCTCCACCAGCGAATGGAACATGGGCTCAATGCCCATGGCGAGGATCAGGACACCCACGATCTGGACCATGGTGACCACCCGGAAGATCCAGTCATCGGTGTCGTAGGCGCTGGCGAACCAAGTGAAGTTGATCCACGCCCAGATCACGGCGAACATTGCGAAGGAGAACCCCAGCAGGCCGGGAACAACGTGGGCTGCCGCTATTTCGTGGGCAAACTGGCTGCCCGCCACACCGAACGCGATCACAAACGTCAGGTCGAAGAAGAGCTCAAGCGGGGTAGCGGCGCGGTGCTTCTCATGCGGGTCACGGCCGCCCATGCGCGCCATGGCATGGCGGAAGGGGTTGGAGGACATAAATAAAAGCTACACGCGCCCCAAAGCGTCGATGTCCTCCAGGAAGTCCTGGTGCACTTCGGCGCTGACGGTGGTCCGGGTGTCCGCGATGGAGTCGAGGTAATCCTGGGTGGAGGGCCCCTTCCGCACCGCCTCGCGGACAGAGGCCGTGCCGCCGGAAGCCAGCCCGCCGTCGCTGTCCTTGCCGTAAACAGATTTTTCCAGCGCACGCTGGGACGCGCTGCGGGCCGCATACTCGATATCCGCGGGGGAGAAGCCCTCGGTCTTGTCCACGAGCAACTCCACGTTCACGATGTCCACCACGGGGGCGGGGATGAAGCGCTGCCACATGGCTTCGCGGGCCTGCCGGTCCGGCAGCCCGATGGGGATGACATAGTCGAACCGGCCGTGCCGCAGGAAGGCGGAATCCAGGGCGCGGATGAAGTTGGTGGCGCACACCAGCAGCCGGCCGGGCTGTTCGCGGAAAGCCGGGATGATCTTGAGGAGCTCGTTGGTGACGCCCTGCAGGGGTGACGGCGGCTCGCCGGAGCGCTGGGCGGCGATCTCTTCCACCTCGTCGATGAACACCACCGCGTGTTCCAGCTCCGCGATTTCGAGGAAGGTTTGGCGCAGTGCCCCGGCGAGTCCTTGAGGGTCGGCCGCGAGCCGGGAGGGGAAGACCTCCACGAAGGGCCATTCCAGGCGTGAGGCGATGGCTTTGGCGAAGGTGGTCTTGCCCGTGCCCGGCGGGCCGAAGAGGACGACGGCGCGCGGCGGCACTACGCCGAACTCATCGGCGAGGTCCGCCTCGGCCAGGGGAAGGACCAGACGGCGTTCCAGCAGTTCCTTCTCCTTGCGCATGCCCGCCACGTTTTCCCACAGGTCCCGCGCCAGCACGCGCCCGCCGAGCTGGCCCAGCGCGCCGAGCTCCTGCCGCTGGACGGGAATGGTGCGCTCGAAGTAGCGCAGGTTCTTCTTCAACGCGAAGCCGCGGCTGAGGAACGCCTCCACCCGGGTTTCGGATTCCGGCATGAGGGCCGAGAGCTTGTTCAGGCCGTGCGGTGCCATCCGGTTTTCGACGGCGGCGAGGAGGGAAGTGCCGATGCCCCGGCCGCGGTACTCGGGCAGCGTTGCCAGGAAGACAATCCATCCCTGGTCGTGGGCGGCCCGTCCGACGGCGGCGCCCACCACCTGCTCACCCTGAACCGCCACCACGGCATGGTCCTTTTCGCAGGATGCCAGCACCTCGGAGAGGGCATAGACGGGTTCCACGTTGTTCGCCTTGAGGGTCTCCCACAGGTGCAGGATGCCGTCGAGGTCTGCCGAATGGAAATCCCTGATGCGCCAGTTGGTCATACCGTGTCTCCCGGGTGGTTCGTCGTTGAACTGCATCGCTGAAGTGCATATGGCAGCAAGGTAAAGCACTCTGCCGAGCATAAGCGATCAGCCCGCGACGAAGGGTTGCGGGAGCGTTGCATTACATTACGGTCTACGGGTCAGTGGTCAGACCTTGATCGGAACGGGATGGACCTCGTCCGCGGGGTGGCCCGCCCGCTCATGGATACGCCGCACAGCGTCCGCTGAGGGGGCCTCTGACAGGCAGTAGACCAAGCCTGACTCAGGATCGGCCCAAGCCGATTTGAAGTCAACGTTCTCGTCGCCTTGAATGGCAAGGTCGGCGTTATGGGCCTCCAGGAGGGCTTCCTTGGTGATTCCGACCATATTGTGGTGGACATCCATGAACTCGGGCATGCTGGCTGTGCTCCTTATCTTGGTCATCGTTGAACAGCAGGATGGGGCCGAGGCTAGACCTATGCCTTTGGGCCGTCAAGAGGCCGCGTTGACGGATGGGATGCCTGTGCCACGAAGGTCCCCCTGAGGACAGGGAGTGAGAGCAGGCCGGTCAGACTCCCAGGGTGTCCAGCGCGTTGCGCAAGGTATCCGCGGAGTGCTGCAGGGCCACCACTTCGCCGTCGTCCATGGGCATCTCGAGGACGGTGTGGACGCCGCCGCGCCCCACAATGCTCGGCAGCGAGAGCGCCACCCCTGAGATTCCGTGCTGTCCGGCCAGGACCGTGGAAACCGGCAGCACCGCTTTCTCGTCCCGTAGGACCGCTTCCACGATGCGTGCGCCGGAGAGGCCGATGGCGTAGTTGGTTGCGCCCTTTCCGGCGATGACCTTGTAGGCCGCCTGCGTCACTTCGCGTGCCGTTTCGGCAAGGTAGTCGGGGGTGAAGATGCGCTCGCCGTCCACCTTCCAGTCGCGGACGGGGATGGGCCCGATGGTGGCGGTGGACCAGGCCGGGAACTCCGTATCCCCGTGCTCGCCAATAATGCTGGCGTGGACGCTGGCCACGGCCACGCCGGCACGGCGTGCCAGCAGCCACCGCAGCCGGGAGGTGTCCAGGACGGTGCCTGAAGAAAGGATGCGTCCCGCTGGGAGGCCGGAAATCTTCTGCGCTGCCACCGTGAGCACGTCGCAGGGATTGGTGACCAGGACGAAGACGGCGTCCGGGGAGCGCTCGAGCAGCGGCGCCATGAGGTCTTCCAGGATCCGGACGTTGGTTCCGGCCAGATCCAGGCGCGTCTGCCCCGGCGCCTGCTTGGCCCCGGCGGTAATGACGACGACGTTCGCACCCTCCGTCACCGCGATGTCACCGCCGCCGGTCACGGACGCAGCGGCCGCAGCGAACTGGGTGCCGTGGGCGAGGTCCAAGACTTCGGCTTCGGCTTTGGCAGCGTTGACGTCGAACAGGGCGACGTTGCCGGCTGACCCGCGGATGAGGGCGGCGTACGCCAGGGAGGTCCCGACGCTCCCCGCACCGACAATGGCGAGCTTCGATCCTGACATGGAGTACCTCGTCTTCCCCGGCCCGGAGGCGGGCCGGCGCTGATGGTCCTGCTGCCCAATGGCTTTCATGCTACCGAGCCAGCCAGGGTAGGCGGCACCGTTGAGAGTGTCATGCCCGAGGAGTAGCGTGTGAGCCACCTCACCCCACCCATTCAGGAGCAACCATGCCATATCTGGGACGCCGGCTCGCTGCCGTAACCGCAGCGTTGGCCATGAGCGTGACCACAGGTGCCATCATGAGCCCCGCCGCTTCCGCTGATGAGCGGCAAACCCAAAAACAACCCGTCGCCACCGGGTACGGCGGTGCCGTCAGCACCGTGGACCCCGAAGCCTCGGCGGCGGCCATCGAAGTCCTCCGCGAGGGCGGCAACGCCGTGGACGCCGCCGTCGCGGCAGCAGCCACCCTGGGAGTTACGGAGCCGTACAGTGCCGGTATCGGCGGCGGCGGCTACTTTGTCTACTACGACGCCGACAGCGGCAAAGTCAGCACCATCGACGGCCGCGAGACAGCCCCGGCCGCCATGCCCCAGGATGCATTTATTGACCCTGCCACGGGTGCGGCGTACCCGTTCCGCAAGCAGGCCACGAGCGGCATGTCGGTGGGCGTTCCCGGCACGCCTGCCACGTGGGAGCGCGCACTGGAGCGCTGGGGGAGCGTCAGCCTGGAGGAGGCCCTTGAGCCGGCCATCGAGGTCGCCAGCAGGGGCTTTGTTGTAGATGCCACATTCCAGCAGCAGACGCTGGACAACATGGACCGGTTCCAGCCCTTTACATCCACCAGTGAGCTCTTCCTGCCAGGTGGCAACGCACCGGCCGTGGGGACAATCTTCAAGAACCCCGGCCTCGCCGACACCTACCAGCTCCTGGCTAAGAAGGGCATGAAGGCCTTCTATAAAGGTCCCCTTGCGAAGGAGATCGCGGAGACAGTCCAGAACCCGCCGATGGTTCCCGGCTCCACCCTGCCCGGCCCGGCGGGGGTCATGACCACCAAGGACCTCAAGGACTACGAGGCGCTGGACCAGGAGCCCACCCATGTGAATTACCGCGGCTACGACGTCTATGGGATGGCCCCGTCCAGCAGTGGTGGAACCACGGTGGGTGAGGCGCTGAACATCCTGGAGGTGTTCGATCTTCCATCCCTGAAGGCTGACGAGCCCAAGGTGCTGCACCACTACCTCGAAGCCAGCGCGCTTGCCTTCGCGGACCGCGCCAAGTACGTGGGCGATCCCGCGTTTGTGGACGTTCCCACGAAGGCGCTCCTGGACCCGGTGTTCGGCAAGGAACGGGCCTGCGAGATCAATCCGCTGGAGGCGGCCGTCAAGCCGCTGAAGACCGCCGGAGACGTCACGTCGTACGACGGCGTGTGCCCGGTGAAGCCGGCAGCGCTCGCTGATGAGAAGGACACAGAGAACATCTCCACCACCAACCTCACAGTTTCAGACAAGTGGGGCAACGTGGTGGAGTACACCCTCACCATTGAGCAGACCGGCGGGTCCGGCATCGTGGTTCCGGGCCGCGGGTTCATCCTCAACAACGAGCTTACGGACTTCTCGGTGGTGTACAGCGAATCGGATCCCAACCGGATCCAGCCGGGCAAGCGGCCGCGCTCGTCCATGTCGCCCACCATCGTCCTGAAAGAGGGCGAACCTTTCCTGGCACTCGGCTCGCCGGGCGGCTCCACCATCATCACCACCGTCCTGCAGACGCTCATCAACCGCATTGACCTGGGGATGGCCATCCCCGAGGCCCTGGCTGCTCCCCGCGCCACCCAGCGGAACACGGAAAATGTCGTGGCTGAACAGGCATTCATCGATACGTACGGGCCCGTCCTGACGTCGACGTACAAGCACAAGCTTGTGGCAGCGGGCACCCCCGGAACCTCGGCTGCAGAAATCGGCGCCGCCACGGCCATTGAGTTCCTGGATGACGGACTAGTGGTTGCCGCGGCCGAGCCGGCAAGGCGCGGCGGCGGATCGGCGATGGTAGTGAATCCCGCGAAGTAATCGGTCCGCCAGCCGCTTTAAGCGGCAAGCGTTAAACCGCGACGGCGGCACGCAGGTTTCTGGAGCTTCAGAACCTGCGTGCCGCCGTCGGACGTTAAGGACGGTGGTTTACTTCTTGAAGGCGGCCGCCGGC
>NZ_JAUZVL010000033.1:0-35804 GCF_031844545.1 Arthrobacter sp. AB6 | reverse complement strand
AGGAACGCGAGGCAGCCCAGCAGCTCAAGACCGCCGCCGAGCCCCTGGCCACCCAGGTCACCGACGCCGCCAAGGACATGGCCCAGGACCTCAAGGAACCCGCCCAGGAAGCCATGGAAAACGTCAAAGCCACCGCCACCGACGCCGCCCAAAACGTCAAAGCCGAAGGCCAACACGCCGCCACCGACGTCAAAGACCGCGCCACCGACGCCGCAGACCACGTCAAAAACACCTAGATTCCACAACACCTAGGAACCCTTAGGTCAACGAAGGCCGGCTCCGCCTCGGAGCTGGCCTTCGCGGCGTTAAGAACTGATCCCTTCCGGCTAGCGCTTGCCCTTCTTCCGGGAGCCCTTGCCGCGTCCCTTGTCCGGGTTCGGGGCGTACCGCTGGGCAACCTTGGGCGCTTTTTTGGCTCCGGTGCCGCGCCGGTCCGGCTTGGGATCCTTCTTCACCTTGGCCGGCTGCGCCGAGGGCTGGCGGGAGCTCTGCGCCGTCCTGCCGCGCACGATCCCAATGAACTCCTCGATCACTTCGTCCGTGGAATCCGCGGGCCACACCAAGGCGATCTCCGTGCCCGGGGCGCCCGTCAGGCGCCGTGCCACGGTGTCCTTAACGTTGAAATGCCGGGCGACGGACATCGGCAGGATCACCAGGCCGGCACCTGAGGCCACCACCTGCAGGGCAGCCTCGGGCCCTCCCATTTCCGCGACGTCCAGGAAGGTTTCTTCGCCAAGGTCCGCCAGGGCCACCTCTTCAAAGACCGAAATTTCGTGGCCCTTGGGCGCTACCACCACAGGCTGTTCCTCGTAGAGCGGAATGACGTTCAGGCCCTCGCGCTCCACCGGAAGCCGGGCAAAGCTGAGCTCGGCGGAACCGTTGCGCAGCACCTCAACCTGCGCGCCGTCGTCGGCCATAAAGGACTCCAGCGGGACATCAAGCACGCGCTCTTCCCAGCGGCGGATCCACTTACCGGGCGTCACGCCGGCCACGTAGGCGAACCGGAGCACGCGGGGTGCCTCCTGCTCCGGGGATTCGTCGGGGGCAGGGCTTTGGGGGATGTTGTCGGAGGGCACGTCTTCACAGTACCGTCCGCCCGGATACCCTTGAAGCATGACCTCTGCAAACTCCCAGTCCATGAAGCCGGCCACCGTTGCCAAGAAACTTGGCATCTATCTGCCCGCAACACCGCAGGAGTTCCAGGATTCAACCATCACGCGCGCCGAGTTCGCCGAGCTCCAGGCCAACCCGCCGGAGTGGCTCGCCGAGTTGCGCCGCAACGGCCCGCACCCGCGCCCGGTGGTGGCGCAGAAGTTGAACGTTTCCATCAGCGGGCTGGCGCGTGGCGGCGTTGAGGAAGCGCTGACGACGGCGGAAATCACCGCGCTGCTCCAGGCTCCGCCGCAGTGGCTGGTTACCGAGCGCGCCACGCACGCCGCCGTCCGGGCCGAGGCCCAGCGTGTCAAGGAAGAGGCGGCCAAGAAGGAAGCCAAGAAGGCGCGCGCGTAGCCGCTTAGCCCTCGAAACCTAGGCTTGTTCGCGGATCCTGACCTTGAAGGTCCGGATCCGCGGACAAGCCTCTGTTATGTCAGGGCAGGTCTGTGTCGCGGCTCCTCAGCCAGGTCGCTTCAGTCCTGGTGCAGCTGGACGAAGTTCCCGCAGCCGTCGTCGAACACGGCGCTGATCCCGGAAGGATCTTCCGTGGGGCCGCTCTTGAAGCTGACCCCGGCTGCCAGCAGGCGCTCGTACTCAGCCTTCACATCCGGGACGCCGAACACTATGGCGGGGAGCCCGGCGTCGTGCACCGCGTTCATGTACGTGGAGCCGATGGGGTTGTCGCTGGGCTCCAGCAGCAGCCCGACAGATCCGTTGTCCGCGCCGGGGTCCTTGATGATGTACAGGTTGTACTCCGGCATGGCCATCAGCGTCTCAAAGCCCAGGGTTCCTGTGTAGAAATCGTGGGCGGCGGCCGGGTCCTTGACGTGGATGCTGCACATTTTGAGTCTCATGGTCCCAAGGTACGGTGCCTTGTCCCCGGGCAGAAGGGCATGCACCGAACCCGGAGTCCCGGCCATTGACCGGGCGGCCGGAAAACGTTGCAATGGAAGGACCACCCGGGCTGTTTGTCCGGGCCTTCAATGCCGGAGGTGCAAGGTGTCAGACATGGCCGAAGCCGCAGTGCAGGGCCTGCTGCAGGGGGCAGGTGCGGTGGTTTTGTGCGGCATGGTGCTGGTGGCCAGCGTTGCGGCCACGGTCTTTGTCATCCGGCGCCGCTCCCTCCTCGCACGGGAGGACACGGCAGAACGGCAGGACCAGCTCTTCTGGGATCTGTTCCTGGGCTCATCCGTGGCTGTTCCCGCCTTGCTGATCCCGGCGTTCATATCCCCGTGGGCGGGACTGTTCCTTGGCGGCGCGGGGGTGGCGGCCGGAGTGGCTGCGTACGTGGGCAGCCCGCGGTACCTGGCGTGGCGCAGCGGCCGCCGGGAATCCCTGCAGCAGGTAGCGGCGCACCGGGAAGCGCAGGCGCGCCACGACGAACTGATCGCGCGATGGCGCCGATATGAGCTGGATCCGGCCTGCATGATCGATTACCCGGCTTTGACGGACGTCCGGACACCGGAAACTTCCGCCCTCATCAAGGCCATGCGGCAGGCTGAGGCGCTGCGTGCGGTCCCCCACCAGGGGTATCCCGACGCCGTCACCAGCCTCGGTGCAACGCTCGCCGCTGCCGAGAGGGCAGCAGGCATTCCGGCCGAGCAGGCGTAGGCCCGGACGTTACCCGTTGTGTCGCTGCCATGGAACGCAGTAAGCAGCGGCGATAGCATCCGAAGATGGATCCTCAGGAATTACCAACCCGTGACCAGTTCGGCCGGCTGCTGGAAGACCGCGGGGTCTGGCGGCAGGCCACGACGCTCGCGGCCGCCGGCGAGCTGACCGCCCGGTGGCTGGAAGGGGCAAGCCAGTACCAGCCGGGCACGTTTGCGCCCGGCTTCGACGACGAAACCCGGCCGCTTGCCGCTGCCCTCGCCGAGCTGAACCGAAACGGGATGTTCACCAAGGAGTCCCAGCCCGGCATCAGAACCGAATCGGCTGCGCAGCGGCAGTACGTGACAGGGTTCTGCTCCGCCGCCGCGGCCACTGCCCTGCTGGCCCTGTCCACGCGCACGGAACTGGTGACGGTGGCCCATGCTCCCGGTGAGGCCAGCAGCGCAGCGATACCGGTGACCCTGGCCGGGACAGAAGTGACCACGGTGCTCGGGTCAAGCGAAAATCCGGTGAAGGAGGAGCAGGTCCAGGACTGGGCGGACGAAACCAACGATGCCCTGGCCCTGCTGCTGTCCGACTCCTGGTACGTGGAGGTCTTCGATCCCGCCTGGGGACGGAACGATCTCCTGCTGCCGGAGGTCCTCGCAGCGTTGCAAAGGGTGGAGCTGGACTAAAGCTCCACCGTGCCGCTCTCGCCGACGCTCATCCGGCTGTTGGTGACCTTGGACTTCACCCACTGGAACACCGTGGCGGCCGTTCCGCCGGGGCTCGTCCAGTATTCGGCGGATTCGGAATCGACCCGGAGCAGGCACACCTCGGGGGTGTCCGGTCCGTCGGGGGACGCTCCCCACCGCCAGCCTATTGATAGGCATGCCTATATTTCAGCCGGCCTGCTCCGGGATGCCACGGGCTATTCCTTCACCGCTCCGGCGCTGCTGTTCATGATCCGCTTCTGGAAGATGAAAAACACAATCGCCACAGGCACGGTCATCAACAGGGCGGCAGCCAGTTTGAGCGGATACTGGGTTCCCTGGCTCAGCTGCCCGGATGCGAGCTGTGCCACGCCTTTGGTCAGGGTGGTCAGCTCCGGGCTTTGGGTGGAAACGATGAAGTGGTTCAGCTCGTTCCAGGAACCCTGGAAGCTCAGGATCACGATGGTCATCAGGGCGGGCATGGACATGGGCAGCACAATCGACCAAAACGTCCGGAAGACTCCCGCGCCGTCGATCCGGGCCTGTTCCTCGATGGACGCCGGAACGGACTCAAAGAAGTTCTTCATGATGAACACCCCCGCGGCGTCCGCCAGGAGGGGCAGGACCATGCCTGAATAGGAGTCATACATGCCCAACTGGTTGAGCACCAGGAACTTGGGGATCAGCAGGACCACCCCCGGCACCGCCATGACGCCCACCAGGATGGCGAACACGGTGGCGCGCCCCCGGAACTGCAGCCGGGCAAGGGCATAGCCGGCCAGGGAGTCGAAGAACACCCGGCCGGCGGTGACCAGGACGGTGACGATCAGCGAGTTCACGGTCCACGACGGGAAGTCGGAATTGGCGAACAGTGCGGTGTATGCGGCCCCGGACCAGGTGGAGGGCAGCAGGCCAAGCGGGTTTGCCGCAGCCTCCGGCTCGGTCTTGAAGCTGGTGGCCAGCTGTACCAGGAACGGAAAGGAGTAGGCCAAGGCCAGGGCCGTGAGCAGCCCGTAGGCCAGCCAGCCTCCAGTGAAGCGGCGGCGGGCACCAGCGGCCGGTACCGGCGTCGTGTGTAAGTCCGGCCTGGGCCGGGTCTGGATGGTCATCGTGCACTGTCCTTATCCCGCAGCAGCCAGCGCTGGACCATCGCGAAGACAACGATGATGCCAAAGAGAATGAAGCTGATGGCCGCGCCCTGGCCCCACTGCTGGTTGTTGAAGGCGGAGTTGAAGCTGAGGTACGCGGGGGTGAGTGTCGTTTTGGACGGGCCGCCCTGGGTTCCCACATAGATCTGGTCGAAAACCTGCCAGCATCCAATCAGGCCCAGAGTAAGGACCGTGAACAGCGTGGGCTTGAGCATGGGCAGGGTGACGAACCAGAACCGCTGCCAGCCGGACGCTCCGTCCACCAGTGCCGCTTCCTGGACTTCAGATCCAAGCCCCTGCAGCGCCGCAATGAACAGCAGCATGAAGGTTCCGGACGTGGTGAAAACCGCCATGAGGATGAAGGCCGACATCGCGACGGACGGCCCGGACAGCCACTCCCACCAGCCGACGCCCAGGAACTGGCCGCCGGTGGCGGCGGGCCCCGCAATACCGACGGCGGAGAGCAGCAGGTGCAGCACCCCGCGTGGATCCTGGAACCAGTTGGGCCCCTGGACGCCCACGAAGCTGAGCACCTTGTTGACCACGCCCGTTGCACTGAAGAGGAACAGCCACAGCACCGTGATGGCCACCGAACTGGTAACGGAAGGGAAGTAGAAGGCCGTCCGGAACAGTCCGCGGCCCCGCAGCACCTCCCTGTTGACCAGCACGGCCAGGAACAGGCTCATGGCCGTCTGCAGGGGTACCACCAGCAGGACGTAATAGGCGTTGTTCCGCAGTGCCGTTCCGAAATCCTTTTCCGCCAGCCCGCCGCCGGCAACGATTGCCTGGTAGTTCTCGGTTCCCACGAACCCCACCCCCGGGCCGAAGGGGCTGCCCCGCCCGGTCCAGTCCGAGACGCTGACCCAGGCGGCCATCACCACGGGAACCAGGAGGAACAGTCCAAGGATCAGCACGACGGGCGCCACAAAGATCCAGCCGGCCAGCGCCTGCCTGCCGTGGATTCCTGCTGCTCGCGCTGCCACCGCTACTTTGCCCCCTCAAGGACCGGTTCCAGTGAATCCTGGGTGGAATCGAGGATGGCCTTGGGCTCCTTGTCTTTCAGCTGCTCCAGCTGGGCGTTGAAATCCGCCAGGACGTCAGCCGCGCCCTGCTGCAAGGGGGTCGTCTGGGCGTAATCTGCACCTGCCATGAAGGGTGCCAGGGCCGGGAAGGCTGCGGTCCACTCCTCACGGGCGGACTTGATGGACGGCATCACGCCGAAGGCCGCTGAGAAGGCCAGCTGGCTTTCCTTGCTGGTCAGCTGCTCCACCAGCTTCCGGGCGGCGTCCTTGTTCTTGCTGTCCGCCGCGATGCCCCAGCAGTTGGTGAAGGTCAGGGTCCCCTTGCCGCCCGGCCCCTCCGGCAGTTCGGCCACCTGGTAGTTGATGGCAGGGTAGTCCTTGTCCAGGGCACCCTGGATCCAGTTGCCCTCGATCACCATGGCGGCCTGGCCCTTGCCGAAGGCCTCGCCGCCCCAGCCTGCGCCAAGCTCGGAGCTGAACTTGGCCACGCCGTCGTTCATCATCTTCTTGACGAAGCCCAACGCCTCAACATTCTCTCCGCTGTTGGCACTGGCCTTGCCATCCTTCGCCAGGCCGCCTCCGGCCTGCGCGAAGAAGGCTCCCACGCGCTGGTACTCGGGGCCGAATGCCAGGCCCACGGTGCCGTCCCGGGTCAGCTTGGCGGCTGCGGCCTCGAGCTGCTCCCAGGTCCGGGGAACATCGGCTTCGGTTAGCCCTGCCTGGCTCCACAGGTCCCGGTTGATGACCAGCCCCAGCGTGGAGAAGTCCTTGGGTGCGCAGTAGAGCTTCCCGTCATAGGTGAAGGCTTCGGTCAGGGCTGGATAGAAGTCATCCTTATTGGCCAGCGCATCTCCATACGGCTCGAGTGAGCCGTTGCCCGCGTAGTTGGCCAGCTGGTCGGCCGAGACATAGAAGACATCGGCTGGCTTGCCGGAGGCGAAGCCCTGGCTCAGCTGTTGCGGCAGGTCCGAGGCGACGTTGACGGTGGCTTCCGTTCCGGCGCCGGCGGACCAGTCAGCCACAGCCGTTTTCACTGCGGTGGATTCCGCTTCCCCCGAGGACGCGATGAGAACGTTCAGCGGGCCGCCGGCGCCAGGGGTTTCCGAGCCGCCCGCGCCACCGCCGCTGAAACCGGAGCCGCAGCCAACCAGGGCGAGGGTGGCGAGGGCAGTGACGGCGCCGGCCAGCACGCGGGATGCTTTCTGTTTTTGGGCAGGGTGTAGTGCAGTCATCATTGTCTGATCCTTAGTTGGGGTTTGTTGTGGCTGTAAAAGCTAGTGGCTGAACGGCTGGAGGTCCCGAAGTTCAAGCCTGGGACGCAGCAGCACGTGCTGCGGTTCCGCCGTCGGGCTGTTCAAATGGCCGAGCAGGAGCCGCATGACCTCGCCGGCCGCGGATTCCACGGGCTGTGACACGCTGGAAAGGCCGACGGCGGCGGCCACCGGGGTGTTGTCGAAGCCGACGACGGCTGAGGCCAGGCCGGGCTGGTCGGACTGCCGCAGGTACGCGCTGGCGCCGAGGGCGAGGCTGTCACTGGCGCAGACGAAGGCGGTGGCTCCCTTGGCCAGCAGGTAAGCCGCGCCCGAGGAGCCGCTGGCAGCGGTGTCTTCGCCGGAGTAGTTGAGCGGTGCAGGGTCTTCCGTCCCGAAATGTTCCGCCATCGCCTCCTGCCACCCGGCCCGCCGGTCCCCGCCCACACCGGAACCGTCCGGCCAGCCGATGTAGCCGACCTTCCGGTGCCCTGCCGCGATGAGGTGTTCGGTGGCTTCGCGTGTCCCGCTACGGCCGTCGACGTCCACCCACGAATGGCTGGCTTCGCGCACATCGCTCCCCGAGTTCCAGGGCCGGCCGAAGGCTACGAACGGAATCCCGCGTTGAACGAGCCAGGCGGCCCGCTGATCGTCATGGTGGGTTGCCGTGAGGATGAAGCCGTCAAGGTCAGCCTCCGTGACCAGCTCCTCGTACCGGCTGATTTCCTCCTCGTCCGAGTCCGCGCAGTAGAGCGTCACGCGGTATCCGTGGCCGTGTGCAGCCTCCGTAAGCCCGTACAGGAAATCCGTGAGTACCGTGCCGCTGATTCCGTTGCCGGCCGGCTGCAGCCGCATGCCGATGTTCCGTGACACATGGTTGCGCAACTGCCGGGCGGCCGCGTTGGGCCGATAGCCGCTTTCTTCGATTGCCCTGGCCACCCGGATGCGAGTCTCTTCCTTGACCCGGTGTGGCGCGTTCAAAACATTGGAGATCGTTTGCCGGGATACTCCGAGCTGCTCGGCGAGGTCCACAATAGTCACCCGTGACGCCATCGCCCGTCTCCTTTGGTTCGATCCCCGGCTTCCTCGCCCTTATATGGGGAAGCCCTGCCGGGGATGTTGCAATCCCTGCTGATGTCATAAACAATATGAACGTTCAAATCCCCTGTCAATCCTTTGAGCGCGCCTGCCGGTAAAAAGTTTTGAACGATCAAATAATCAGGCCGCTCCTCATGCCCCAGGAGTTTCCACGTGACCCATCAGCCTTTTATGCATGACTTGTCCGGAGTCTTTGCCGCACCCGTGCAGGCCTGGTCCGAACCGGACGGCCAGATCAGGGGTGCCGAAGCCCAGGGCATCTACTGCTCTGACGAGCGGGTTGTTTCCGTCGCGGTGCTGACCGTGGACGGCGTGGAACCCCGGTGGGTTTCAACCCAGACGCACGGGGCGGACAGCGTGAGCTACCTGAGCTTCATCCGAACGGACCCCGCCGTTGCGGACCCGCTCGTGTCCCTGCGCCGGACGCGTGCGGCGGATGGATCCGGGGTCAGCGAATCGTTTGAGATCGTCTCCGCCCAGGACAGCCCGGCCACGTTTGCCGTGGAACTCCGTATGACCGCTGACAACACTCCCCTGGAACGGATCAAGCAGGGGCAGTCCTCGGCACACCCGCCACAGGTCCGTCCGGAAGGATGGCAGTGGCGGGATGATCACACCAACCTGCAGCTCTCTTTCACCGGATCGCCAACTCTCAGCGCCGGCGGAGCCGTCGTGACCGCAACCTGGCTGGTGACGGTGCCCGCCGACGGCAGCACAGGGTTTTCCTGGCGCCTGACTGCGCGTGATTCCGCTGCCCCCATGATGGCGCCACGCACTCAGGGACTGGCAATTCCTGTGCAGTCCGCGGCGGGGGCGGACGCGCCCCGGGAACACGGCACAGCGGACATCGCCCGGTTGCTGCACCATGCCCTCAGCGACATCAACGGCCTGCGGATGGCTGACCGGAACTCCCCGGATGACACTTTCCTGGCTGCGGGCGCGCCCTGGTTCTTCACGATGTTCGGCCGTGACTCCCTGATTGCGGCGCGGATGCTGCTCCCCATCGACACGACCCTTGCGGCCGGCACCCTTCGGGCATTGGCCAAGCGCCAGGGTGTCCAGGAGGATACGGCCACCGCGGAGCAGCCGGGCAAAATCCTCCATGAGGTCCGGCGCGTCACCAACACCGTCACTTTGGACGGGAAAGTTTCCCTCCCGCCGGTCTATTACGGGACGATCGATGCCACCCCGCTGTGGATCATGCTGCTGCACGAGGCGTGGCAGGCAGGCATGCCGGAGGACGAGGTGCGTGACCTGATGCCGCACCTGGCGCGCGCGCTTGGCTGGCTCCGGGACCACGCCGACCCGGACGGCGACGGCTTCCTGGAATACCTGGATACATCGGGCCACGGACTGGCCAACCAGGGCTGGAAGGACAGCGGCGACTCCATCCGCTGGCACAACGGCAGCCTGGCGGAGGGCTCCATCGCACTGTGTGAAGTGCAGGGGTACGCATACGCGGCTGCCCTCGCCGGCGCCGACCTGCTGGAGGCCTTCGGGGAAGGGGAGGCCATTGCCGAGGCGGTGGAATGGCGCGCATATGCGGCGGCAATGAGCGAGCGCTTTCGGGCAACGTTCTGGTGCGAAGACGAAACCGGGCGGTATCCGGCGATCGCCCTGGATGCCGCGAAGAACCCCGTGGATGGCGTGGCAAGCAACATGGGGCACCTCCTCGGCACCGGAATCCTGAATGCCGAGGAAACGGAAACAGTAGTCCGGCGGCTGATGGACCCCGCCATGTACTCCGGCTACGGCATCCGGACCATCTCCACCACCAACGCCGCCTACTGGCCCACCAGGTACCACGCGGGATCGGTATGGACGCACGACAGCGCCATGATCCTGGGCGGCCTGCTCTCCGACGGGTACGTGAACGAAGCACGGCGGCTCGCCGGCGGTCTGCTCAGGGCGGCACAGGGGTTCAACTGGCGCCTTCCGGAGTTGTTTGCCGGCCATGGCGCCGCGGACATGTGGCCCCCGGTTCCGTACCCTGCCTCCTGCCGTCCCCAGGCCTGGGCTGCGGCTTCAGCCGTCCCGGTGGCCCAGGCGCTGGGATACCTGGATTCGAAGGCATCCGACAGCACCCTCCCAGGCATACCGCTGGAACCAGCCACTGCGTGAGGGCGCCCGGGCTCAGGCGGGAACGGCCACGCGGGCTGCCGCGCAGATGCTGGCGGCAGTCCGCTGGCCCATCCGGATGGCGCCATCGACGTGCTGGTACCCTTCGGCGGCAAGGTCGGAGGAGGACCAGTAGATAGGCCCGACGGGGGCATGCTGGTCCTTGCCGTAGCGGTGGAGTCCGCCGAGGTCGTAGCTGGACGCGTAGGCGCCGCGGGTCCATTCCTCCGAGCCCCAGTCGGACTCGTAGTAGACCTCGGGCTCGAGCGCTTCGGCGCCGAGGAAGCCGGCGACGGACTCCAGGATGGCGCGCTTGCGTTCGTCGGCACCCAACTCGAAGACGGCGTCGGCCTTTTCATCGGAGACGAAGCCCACCAGGGTGCCCCTGGTATCGCCGAAGTTGGTGTTGTCGTAGACCTCCTGCACCAAGGACCCGGCGCCGAAGCAGGTGCCGGACAGGCCGGAGCTGCGCCAGAACGGGCGACTGTAGACGGCGTGCACCTTGATCACCAGGCCCAGCGACTGGTGCTGGTGCATCTGGTGCTGGCGGCGCGGCAGCGGCGGGTTGAACGAGACGCGGGAGTAGAGGTTGGGCGGCACGGCCATGATCACGAACCGGGCCTTGACGGTGGCACGGTCCGATTCGACGGTGACGCGGTGGCCGCCGTCGGGGTCCGGCTCCCAGTTGATGGTACGCACCGGGGAATTAAGGACGACGTCGTCCCCCAGGTCCCGCGCGAGCAGCAGGGAGACCTGCTGCATGCCGCCCACCACGCGGCGGTCCAGGATGAAGTCCTCGTCGGTGAGATGGGTGAAGGACCCCGCCGAGGCGGCCATCAGCACGGCCTGCAGGGCGGAGAACGCGTGCGCGGGCTTGGTGAGCATGCCGCCGGCAATGAAGAGGCCGATGTTGTTGCAGGCCTCTTCATTGCCGGAGTGCCGGCGGAGCCAATGGTGGAAGGAGACGGTGTCCAGTTCCCGAGCCCTGGGGTGGGCCCAGGGCTCGGCCGGGCCGATCTCGGCGGCGAGGCTGTCCAGCAGGTTGATGAGTTTGTTCATCTCGGCTTCGGTATCCGGGCCTACGGGGAAGGTGTCGCCTGCGTAGCGGACGGGGATGCCGTCCTTGCCGATATACATCGAATCGCCCTCGCGGTAGCGGGGATAGGTCTGGAGGCCGAGTTCCTGGAGGAGGTCGAGGAGCACGGTCTGGTCCGGCGAGACCCACTGGCCGCCGATTTCGAGCATGGCGCCGTCCACGGTGTCGGTCCAGGTGCGGCCGCCAACGCGGTCGCGTGCCTCCAGTACGGCGACGCTCAGGCCGGCCTTCTTCAGTTCACGGGCTGCGGTGAGTCCCGAGGGTCCGGCTCCGACGACCACGACGTCGCGGTTCAGGTTCAGCATGGTGTCCTCTCTTGGGTTCCTTTGCCGGGAACCAATAAATGAATGACGTTCATTTATGAGAACTATAGCTGTTTGGCTCCGGGACCGGAAGTGCCGGATGGAATAATGCTGGAGACCACCAACGAAAGGCCAGTGATGCCGGCAGGACCAGCTGTACAGGGACGCTCCGCGAAGAATCCCGGAACCCCCGCTGGAGCTGCGGGGGCCAGGAGGCGCGCGGGACGACCGTCCGCCGCACTGCTGGACAAGGCGGGGATCACGGCGGCTGCGCTGGAGCTCATCAACCGCAAGGGCTATGACGGGCTCACGATGGCGGGCCTGGCCAAGGAACTGGACGTGGCGCCGTCGGCCCTTTACAACCACGTCACCTCGAAACGGGACGTCCTGCTCCTGGTGGAGGACCACTTGACCTCACTGGTGGATGTGTCCGATTTTGGCTCGGCTCCCTGGGAAGAGGCGGTACGGAGCTGGGCGTGGAGCTACCGGAACGTCTTCGCCCGGCATACGCCGCTCATTCCGGTCATTGCCGTGCTTCCGGTGACGGACGCGCCGCAGACGCTGGCGATGTACGAGACCGTAAGCAAGGGATTCCTCGACGCCGGCTTTCCACAGGATCGGGTGGTGTCCTCGATCGTGGCGATGGAGTCCTTTATCTTCGGCTCTGCGTACGACGTGACAGCGCCGGCGGACATCTTCGATTCGGGCACGATGGCTGAATCGACACCCCACTTCACCGCCGCAGTGCGGAGCGCCGCGAATGGCGGCGGGTCCCCCGCGGATGCGGCCTTCAGCCTGGGGCTGGAGGCGCTGATTTCCGGGCTGGGGGCCCTTCGGGGGTAGGAGCTGCGGTGAAGCTGAGCAGGCAGCCGTGTGGAAAGTATCCGGCCGCAACCACTCGATCTTGAGCTCCCGTCCGATCTTTTCCCCGTCCGCCAGTGGCCGCACCACTCTCTCGAACAGATGGAGACCAACGGCCCAGTTGTCCACAGTGCGTCGATCATGGCGACGCCCGTTGTCGACCTCAGCGCCCGGACGGCGGCGGCAATCAAGATCGCTGTAACAACCTCGCCCTAAGGCAGGTTCCCGGCCTTACAAGACTCAGCCGTCCTTGGATATCCGAGCTTCTTGGCGCTCCCACAGATGGAATGTTTCGAATGATTCGCCGGCAGCCTTAGGGCCTCAGGCCTCGCCCCCAGATCAGGGAAGTAGTGTGTATAATCAGGTGCTCGCTGCTCACGTCGTACTGCGCAAAACGGCCTACGTGGTGAACTTTTAATCGACTTCTATGGCGAACTCTCCGCCTCAAACGAGGCGTCGGCCACCTCTCTTCGGGATGGCTCCAAATGGGGTTCTCGAAACACGTTCCCGGCGCAGAACTGGCATGCACGGGTATTCATGGGACGGGAGTAGCCAGCCGCCTCCGTCATTTGCCCGACGGTGAACGGCGCACTCACACTGCTCGGTGGCGGGGCCGGTGTTAGCTCATGACAGAAAGCTCCTCCGGCTGTAGGCTCCGAATATGCCTGAGGGTCGGAAGCGCCTTGAGCCGCGTATGACGCGGGGCGGATTTCGCTGGCAGCTGGTCATGGTGTCCTTCATGGCCGTAAACGCAATCGTGCAAATTGCATTCCGGTGGAATCAAGCTTGGGGTCCCTTTCTTTACCTCATGCTGGCAATGCTGATTATCTGCGCGGCCTTCACCGCCTATTTGCTCTATGTGCGCCACTACGACGGTCATTTCTGGGACGAGGAAGAAGCCCGTCGCCAGGACTGGGATCGTCGGGGCCGGCAGCTTTAGGTATGCCCTCACGGACGCAAGCGAAACCGAGCCGTTCTAGTTTCTCGGGCTTTCGTGCAGGACGGACTCGTTTTACTGCTGCGATGTACCGGGCATAGGCGGATGCCGAGTCGGTGGCGTGGCGTTCGATGGTAGTCGGGGAGTAGCCGAGGGTTTCGGCGATGATGGCCACGGGTGCGAGTTTGGTGAGTTCGTGGAGGGTTCCGAGTCGCGCGGCGCGGGTGCTGAAGAGCTTGCTGAGTCGGGTTGTGAGGTGCCCTGGGTGGATGTGGCGTCCGGGTGATGTTCCGCGGAATACCCACTTGGTGTTGGGGTGTGCTGCGGTCAGTTCGTGGCCTGGGTTTGCGGCGAGCTCCCGCCATGGCTGGGCTAACGGGTCCGGCAGCGCAATTTTGGTGGTTCCGAGTTGGATGGTGACTAAGTCTTCAGTGACTGTGACGTCGTCCCAGGTCAGCCGGGCGATGTTTTCGGCTTGTTGTCCGAAGACGAGGATGAGGATCGCGGCGGCCCGGTCACGGGTCTCGAGTGCGTTGGTGTGGATGATTTGTTCGAGCGCTTTGTCTTGCCCGATCTTGGGGAGTCTTGGGCTGGTGCCGCGGCGGTGCGGAACGATGGTGAGCCCCGCTGGGGCGGCCTTGGTTTTGATGGCCCATTTGAGGAAGCGCTCAGCGATGCGTCTCGTCGTGGGCCCCTCGGATTGCCATACATCAAGGTGGGACTGCTGCAGTTCCGGCAGTTTGATGTCATGACCGGTGAGCCAGTTCAGGAGGTCGATGGCGACGGTGACGTCCTGTTTGGCGCGCAGGAAGGTGCCGCGGGGGACTTCGTCCATGAGGTTCATGCGTCGCTGGTGATGCCATCGGATGTAGCGGCGGATCACGTCAAGGTTCTGTGGGTCGCTGACGCGTTCCATGGCTTGGGTGGCCCAGCTTTCGTATCGAATCAGGAACGCATTTCGCTGGGGGAGCACCCCGTGTTCGATGAGGAGCCCTCGGACGTACTCGCGGGTGCGGGAGTCGGGCAGTTCATCGAAGGTGTCGTGATTGATTTTGGGTGCGGTAGCGAGGTCACGAAGGAAGGCCGTGACGTGCTTTTGCCGGATCCAGGTCATGCCGCTGTTGGCCCGTTTCATTGACTTCAGTGCCGCCGCCAGCGGGATCAGTTCCGTGGCCATGATTCCCGTAGCTGGGTCTGTAAGCAGGTCGTCTACGATGTCGCCGAGGACGCAGGTCCAGCAGCGTCCACCACTGTAAAGTTCGTCTTCGGCGCCGCAGCCCACACAGTCGACGTTGAGCCGAACGCCCGAGCAGCTGCGGCATGCCGGCTCCTCATCGATAATTCCCGGCAGGACACCTTCGTGGCGGCAGGCGCAGACTCCACGGGTGCGCTTTGCCTGCTGATAGCAGTAGCCGCAAACGCCGCCGTCTGGCCAGCGCGCGACGGTTTGATGGTGCTGACCGCAGCGACTGCAGGGAACCGGCCAGCGGATCGGGTCCTCTGCTTTGCGTGGCCTACTCACCGTCCTCAGAAGCGACGAGGCGGACACGTCGTGCGATGGGGTTGCCTGGTTGGATGCCGAGGTCTTCGCTGCGCTTGGGGGCGTTGGCTGTCGCCGCGGCGCGCATTTCCACGAATGGTTCGAACAGGTCGTTGGGTGTGCAGTCCAGGATGTCGCAGAGCGCGGCGAATGTCCTTGCCGGAATGCGCTCCGGCGTGGAGGTGACCAGCCTGTAGACCTGGCTTTCGGAGAGGTTGATGCCTCGGGATTTCAGGAGCGGCATCAGTTCGGTGGTCTTCCACAGGTTCTGCTTTGCCATCAGGGCTCGCAAGTTCCAGCGGTAGCCGATCCGGCGCTGTTCAGTCATCTGGGTTCTCCAAGTTCGTGATGCGGCGTGCAATCATCTGCTGCACGGTTTTCTGCTTGAAGTCCGACGATACCGAGGTGTAGAGCCCGGTGGTCGAGGCGTAGGAGTGGCCAACCTGAGTCTGCACGAAGGCCGCGTCGTAGCCGGCTTCGATCAGGTGGGTCACGTAGGAATGCCTGAGGCAATGCAGACCCAGCTCCTGGGGCAGGCCGACGGCATCCCGGGCAGCGGCGAACGCATCCCCGAAGGAGCCCAGGGACATCCGGGCGCCACGCTCGCTGGGCCATAACGCCGAGGACCGTTCAGCGGTGGGGAACTGCTGCCTCATGCCGCCGGCTGTCCAGGTCTTGAGCTGGTCCACGACCCAGTCGAACTCCGGCACGGTCAGCACGGTGCGCCGTCTGGGTCCTGAGCCTGCTGTGCCTTTGGCGAACCGTACCTGGACTGCTCCGAACCGGCCGTAGTCGCTGACGTGCGGGTTCGGGCCGAAGTCTTCCAGGTCCAGCATGGTCATTTCGCGTCGGCGAAGCCCGTAGGCGTAACAGACTTTGAACGCCACCGAGTCGCGGAACAGGGGCAGCCAACGCTTGCTGCCAGCGGCGTATTCCCTGTCGACAAGGTCATCGATGTGGTCGAAAAGCCGCTGCAGTTCCGCCTTGGTGAAGGACCGCTTCTTAGCCGGGACGGCATCATCGGTGGTGTGCCGTGGCATGTTCCACTCGAAGCAGATCTGGCTCGGAATATCGCCGAAGGTTCGTTCGCAGAACTCGCCCCAGCCATAGCCAGGATGCGTCAGGTAAGAGCAGAACATCGCCACTGCGTTGCTGTACGAGCGCAACGTCTTCAGGCTGATCGGTTTCTCGCCCGAGCGCAGGTCGGCCAGGAAGTCATCGATGTCGGCGGGGCGCCATTGCCACGGGAATTCACCCGTAAAGCGCTGAAAACGCTCCAGCAGCTGGCAGCGCTGCTTGATGGTCTGAGTCGTGAGGCCGCGTGCCAGCATCTGCGCCCGCCAGCCATCGAGCATGGCAGTGAAAACCCGTTCATCAGCCCTGAACAGCCCAATGTACGGATCCACCAGCATCCGCGGGACGAAACCTGGAACGGCACCACTCACAACGACCCCTAAACCATGGAAACATGCATTAGATGCAGGAAACCTACTGCTATAAGTGATCCAAGGGCAAATTCAGCCGTCGGTGTGAGGAGCGCGCGTCACCAGCAAAGCCCTGTTGACCTGGGGAAACGCTGGATTCGTCAGGGGAAGGGAGTTCTCGCAGCTACTTCTACTCCCGTACTTTGAAGACCGATAACCGACGTTATGTAAAGCTGCATAGTTGAAGGTGTTTAGCGGCAGTGGCCATGGGTGAGGCTGAACGTCGCCGGCGGTACCGGACGCTGCTGTCGTTCTTGGTCCCGCAGACGAGGATGCCGGAAGCGCTGACTAATCGGGGTACGTCCGAATCTAGAGCCCGCGGCGTTACGCGTTATTTTCCGGCCACCTCTTGCAGGTGTCCCCCTTAGGCTTTTCCTGCCGACACTTATGGGTCAGCAGGGGCTATAGGGTGAGCCAATGCGACTCGAGGAGGGATAGCCGCTCAAGACCTCCGACGGGGTGCATGGCGCGGTACCTGACGCGACCGGGAACGCCGGTGGTTAGGTCGTAGAGAAATCCAAGGTCGTAAGTGCGGGTCAGGCTGTCACTGGGGTGCAGTTCTATAAGTTCATCGGCGGTGTACGGGGCTCGTTTAACCTGGATGCCAAGAAAGGGAACGGCTTGGGGGTCGAATTGGAAGTAGTTGCCGTCAAGGGCGTCTGGTTCAATCCGAGGAGCGGCGAGGTATTGAGGTTCTGCTGCATTGTTGACAAACGTGAGTTCCACTAAAGGACCGGAACTGCTCGCTAGCTGAAGGGTGATGTTCATTGGTTTAGGAACTCCTCGAAGTAATACTCGATGTTATCGGCGTTCTCAAGAGCAAGTTCGGGGTACGAAGCTGAGAGCTGCTCGGCATCCTGGATGCCGTACGCATGATCGGATGTTCCTGCAACATCTGAAAAGTGGCTGAGTTCGTGCAAAATAACTCCCGCTTGGGAGTCGGGCGGATTCGTGTCGGTTCTCCAGAACAGCTCTCCGACGAAGACACGGCGGAGCGGGTCACTTGGGTACACGTAAGCAAAGGTGTTTGCGCCTCCTTTGCCGTCTTCAAACGGGACGATATTCACGGAGGCCGCATGCTGCTGCATTCGCTGTACTACGCCCGCCAGTTGCTGTCTGGTGGATTCGTCGCTGCTGCCGAACCATTTCTCGCAGAGTTGTTGAGCTTCAGTATCCCATTGCGTAAGTGATGCCGATGCAGCGGAAAGCGCTCCTGTGACCGCGGCGTTCAGGGCTGGCAATGAACCCAACTTCGTCGTGGAGGTCGTTCCTGTCAGACGCGCAACCAACGCGCCTAAACTGCGCGGGACATTGGTTCCAGTGACACCATTCTTCGTTGTCGCTCCTGAGGGAGCAGGGGAATGACGTGTGACGAAGCTCTTGCCCGTGATCGCAGCTTGGTGGAGGTGCCGTGCCGCTTGGGAGACGGCTTTGCTAGCCGCTTGTAATGCAATGACTGTCTGCCCGCCGTCACCCCGGGATGATTCCCGCGTGGCGCCGGCGGCGCGGGAGGCTGCGTTCGACAGCCGCTGAGCTTGAGCGCCGAGCTCAGCGGCGTATCGTTCCGCGTCTCGGTTAACAGCATTTAGAGTTACGAGGAGTTCTTGAAGGGTACTCACCGAGCTGGCATCGATTCACTCATGCAAGCACCGCCTATAGCGACGCGGCGAACTTGCTTGCTGACTGCGACGCCTGCTGCAGTGCGCTTATGGCAGCGTCGAGCTGCTTTTCAGCGGCTTGGAGTGTCTGAATCATCTCTTTGTCAGCGCCTGAGGCCGTGCCGCCTATCGTTGCCGATACTTGATTGGTTGCCTGGGAAAATTTCGACTTGAAACCGGCAAGACCTGATGCTGTGGACTTGGCGTCCGTGGAGATGCTGGTGAGCTGCTGCTTGACAGAACTGAGCTGGGACATAATGTTCTCCTTGGTTACGTGTTGAGGCTGAATACGGTCATGGCAATAACGAGTGCTAGCATCACTCCCCCAAAGCACATCACGAAGAGAAGGCGGCGCTTACGAGCTGCGGCTTTGTGGGCGATGCGCTGCGCTGCGTCAGCGGCAGCCTCACGCTCAAGGCGGAGCTTTTCCTGGCGTGCCTGAAGCGCCTCGGTGGCCTTCCGTGCCGCCCCGGCACGGTGCCTGGCGTTGTCCTCAGCGCGCTCTGCTGCGGCCTTCGCCTCACGCACCTGCGCGTCGACCGCGGTGACCGCCGCGACGTGGTCGTTGACCGCCCGCTTCACCGCGCGCTCATCGCCCTCCACCCCGCTTTCGGCACGCACTTGGGAGGGGAGGATGACGCTGTGCATTTTAAGGGAGCATCCGGCACTGTCGTAGCGCGACTGCGCCTTGTTGAGGAGTGAGGCCAGTCGAGCGGTTTGCTGTTGGTAAGAAACGTCGGCAGCTTTGCGGGCCTCGTCGGAGCCGCTATTTGCGTCCGCCAGGCGCTGGGCCACTTGGTCGGGGACGGCTAGAAGGGCAGTCAGGGAGGCTTCATAGTCCGCGAAAAGGTCAGCGGCTGCCTCGGGAGGTTGGGGGCTCATGGTCAGACCTCCCAGTCCGTTTTGCCTAGCTCGGTGGTGTCCCGGGCGGTGAGCGGAGAGAAGGGGATGACGGTGGTTGGCTCGGGAAGCTGGGTGCGGTCGGCGAAAAGCCCGCGGTTGTCCCGTACTGACCAGGTGACGAACGGTGAGGACAGGAGTTCCTGGACTGTGCTTTGGTCGATACGGAGCATAAGTATCGCGTCAATAAATCCCTCGCCGCCGAAACCTATATGCGACTTGAAGGTTGCTGCATTAGCCCACCAGCCGAGTAGGTGGGTTCGTTTTGCAGGACCAGTCCTGAGAATTTGTTGGAGATCTTCAGACGGCCGGTGGGAGAACATGTCGGGGGTGTCGAGGGTTGTGGCCCGGTCGAGTCCAAACCCCAGGAGGTACTTCGGGGGCGCGTTGTTATCCCGTGTCTCGAGCTCGGATGCCAGTTCTTGAAGATACCCGGCGATTTTTTCGCGAGTGACCCGTTCGACCGGATATCCGATCGTGGTCATGACATCAAGCCAGCGATGGTGATTGTTGCGTTTGAACGTTGTGTCATCGAGGGCTTCGAGGCTTATAAACTCGGCATTTCCCTCGGGATGCTGGAGGGCGAGTGAAAGCGCAGCGGCGTGAAGCACTCCAATCGCGTTGTTTACCGGCTCATCGCCTGCTGAAACCTGCCTCGCGTCTTCCCCAGCGCCAAGGATAGCAAAGTTGCGTCCTGGTTCGGCGCCGAAGGAAACAGTGAGAGCGTTGCTGGAGACACCGATCGGGTATCCAATCAGTGCGGCCGGCGTGCCCGGATGCGCTAGAGCTTTACGGCGAAGGCCATGAAGGGCAGGCAGGGCGTCAGTTGCTCTGATCCTGCGGCCGCCGTCGAACACGACTGGGGGCTGGACTCGGGAGCGTGACGCTTCCCACCAGCCATGGCGTAGATGGGATAGTTCCTGGTCATCCGCGGCTGCTACGACAACCTGACGGTTGGAGTCAATGTGGCCGTAGTCGAGGTTGAGAACGGCCTCGCCACGGGCGCGGAGACGTGCCGCCCCGTCATTGCCGCTGCCCAGCGTGGCGAAGGACTCCTGCACGGCGTTCTTCAAGGCAAGGCGGATGGGAAATTGAGCGAAAATGCCGCCCTCGCGCGCCATAAGGGCCGCCATACCTGAGATAGTTTGAGACGCGAGGATCAGATGGACCCCGTATGAGCGGCCTCGTCGGGCGATTGCCTCGAGCAATTGGGCGGCAGCCTCGGAGGTCTTGTCGTTGGGTTCGAACAGCATATGGAATTCGTCGATGACAACGACGATGCGAGGCATAACGGCATCCGGCACGGCGGCCCGGTATCGGCTGATGCTGTCGCCATACGGTCGGAACAGCTTTGCACGGCGCATGAACTCTCCCTCGATGTGACGGAGCACTGCCAGCCCAAAGTCGCGGTCACTTTCCAGTCCGAGGACGCGGGCGTGGGGAAGGAAATCAGGTGCACCCGGAGTGGGAGCCATGGGGTAAAGCGTGACCCCCTCTTTGAAATCTAAAAGGTACAGTTCCAGTTCCTCGGGAGAATACCGCTGGGCAAGGCTGTGGATGATGACTTTGAGGAGGTTCGACTTACCCTGCCCGACAGCTCCGGTAATGAGTATGTTGTGGCGCTGGTCTTGCTCGTCACCGAGCATGACTGTCACAGTGGATGGTCCTAAAAGGCCGAAGGTGAACTCGAGGCGATCGGCGCTAGACGACGTCCAGGTAGGGTTGAGGGGTTGGACCCGTGTGAAGGGTATCCGTGGCGCAGAGGCGTTGCTCGCGTTGGCGGCTAATTCGTCCACACGCTTCACCATCGTGGTGGCATCGTCCCCGGCGAGCCGTACGCGGAACTTGGGATGGGTTGTCCAGCGTAGCCCTTCATCATCCTGACGGAGCACGGCGCCGAGCGCGTGCATGTCGTTCTCTCGCCACCAGTCCGGCCTGATCTCGCCGGCGGCCGGTAAAACGAAGACGAAGCTGAGGCCGGCGTCCGGCCCGGCTTTGGCAAGAGCCATCACCTGACGGTGCAACTGCTCATCCATGTCGGAGGGATAGTCAAAGAGCACCGCGAGGCGGTAGCGCTCTACGGGGTGCCCGGCTGAGCGCCGGAAGTCGACAAGCGAACCGCTGACCCCGCGGAGGGTTTCGTTGACGCGCTGGACATCTGCTACCAGTTGTTGGACGGTGCTATCGAGCTCTGCAGGGCGATTGAGTACTTGGAGGCTCTCATCCGAGACTCTGCGAAGTGCACTGAAGGGGGCGAGTACCGACCTTAGCTTCGGGTCGTACCCGATGATATCCAGCTGCCCGGGCGCAGTGCCACGGAGGGCTTCCCACACGATGCACTCAACGAGGCGCCGCGCATCAGCGTGGTCCGCCTCGATTACGATATTGCCGCGACCGATCAGGGGAACGACAAGAGGAGCCTCTATTTCCGTGTTTACGCCCATCGGTGCCCCAGGGGTGGAGAGTTTACCGAGAGTAATGTATTCAGCGACGTCAAGGGCCGCTGTGCCGCTAGAAGAAAGGGAATTCGCAATGTCGCGGGCGCGGATGCTGTGCTCTATCACAGCTTGGGATGCGTGATTACGAGCTATCGCCTGCAAGCGTTCTCGTTCCTTTTGTGCCACTGCGTATGCCGCATCTCGGCTGCCTGCCGCAACGGCTTGGGCGGAAGAGAGGGCACCGAGGAGGCGAGCGTGCGTGCGGCGCAGCACATCGGCGCAGCCCCTAAGCTGATCTGTCATCAGTGCTTACCGGCCACGGCCACCGTCACTTGGGCAGGGCGTAGCAACCGGTCTCCGAGCCGGTAGCCCGTGCGCTGGATCGCTGCGATGGTATTGGGCCGTAGTTCCCCTGCGGCATCGACGGTGCCGACTACTTCGTGGACCCGTGGATCGAAGTCGCCCGCGTCGTCTATTTCGACAAGCTCGCGGCGCCGGAACACCTCTAGCAGCTCATCGACGGCCGACTCCACAAGCTCTGGTGTTGCGGGCTCTCTTTGAAGCCGGTCGATTGCCAGGAGTGCTTCCTTGATGAGGGCCTCCAGGTCGCGGTACTTGAGCAACTCATTTGCTGTGCGAAGTTGGTCCTGGACCGTCTCGATGAGCGCGTTCTTCCCGCGATCCTCCATTAGGCGACGTTTGAACAGATCGCTGAGTTGACTCACCTCGAGCTGGAGCGCTGCCAAAGCGTCGGAGCCGGTCTCAATCGTGTTTTCTTCTCGAGACATCGTGACAGTGCCCCTTACTGTAGGCCGGTATTACGCGCGTAGGCGGGGGCCTGCTTGCGGTTCCATTGCCAGCCCGCCACTCGGTGTGAGCGCACGAAGAGCACTGGCCAGAGAACCAGAAGGCCGAGGAAGATGACGCCCAGGAACGCGCCGCCTCCCCCCGAGTTGAAGGCGATTGTCATAGCTATGAGCGTGGCAATTTCACCGGCGGCGAGGCCAGGTAACCCGCTGAAAGACTGGAACTTCACGGATTCCGCCTGTTCGGCGAATACCCGCACCTCGTCAAGGTCATTTTGGAACTCCCTATCAGTGATATTCAGCCGGTCGATCTTCGCCAGCTTCTCCTTCGTGTGGTTCAGCTGCGCTTCGGACAGTATGTTCTGGGTGCCGTCATGGAACTTCGACCACGTCGATGTTGACTGCTCCAGGAGGGCCAGAGCGTAGTAGTACCTCACGAGTTCATCATCAGGGAGCTGTTCGTGCGCAACCCTCAGTAACTCCGCGCCACGGTCAACTTCGCCGAGCGCGCCGTAGGACAAACCGACTCCGGCCTTGTAGTAGGCGTTGTTCGGCTCCAAATTGGAGGCGCGCTGGTATGCCCCCAGGGCATCGCGCCAATCGGAGTTTTTCTTGTATAAATCACCGAGCTCTGCGTGGTAGGCGGCTTGGTTTGAATCCAAGCGGATCGCCTCGTTCAGCTCGAAGAGAGCGTCCTGATCGTGGTCAACTAGCGCCGATGATACCCCGCGAAAGTACCAAGCCTCCGGGTTTTCCGGCAGCTGTCCGGTCGCTTCGCGCGCTGCGTAGTTCGCCTGCGCGGCGTTGCCCTGGGAGAGGTATTCGAGGGCGATCTGCAGCCAATCCCGTCCGGCGCCTGGCGTTTCCGTCGAGGGCGGGTTGGGTAGGTCGACTTGGGCGGCGAGTTTGCGGTCGTACTCGCCGCGCTGTGGAGGATCGTTCAACACGGTTTCCGCATCAGAGATGTCCCTCATCAGCTTTTCTGCAGTCTGACGGGTCTCCAGCTTCGGATGGCTGGTCTTCGGCTGCCAGAATCGGCGCTTCTCACTGATTGCTTTGGAAATCGTTTCGATATCGGCCTCAGGATTAACTTCGAGGATCGCGTAGTAGTTAGCGAGGGGGGCCATGCTGCTCTTTCCTTTTCGTGAGATCGTCTACTGGACGGACAGCGACGAGACTTTATGCGCCGCCGCGCGAACTTGGTCGTCGGTCAAATTGGCGAGGCGGTCAATTTCGAATGTTCCCAAAGACTGATTTGCTGTGAGGTCGGTAAGCTCGACGAAGACGGTTTGGTCAATGTCGTACGCATACGTCACCCGCACGGGAGCCCCCTTGGGGTACGGCGGGACGGGAAGTTCCTTGGAACCAATCTCCACTACGTAGTCCGGGTTGGTGTCATCGCCCTGGGTGACGCGCACATTGATCGAGGTCTGGTTGTCCACGGCTGTGAAACCCTCGGCGCTAAGCTTCGCCGGGATCTTGCTGTTTCGAGGGATCACTATGGTGTTGACATCACGACCATTGTTGGCATCAACCTGGATTACCCCAAGCGACTGTGAAGTAACGTCAGCAATCACGGGCATAACGCCTTCGAACAGGGCTATATCGGCTCCTGAAGTCGCAGAGTCTTCCATCGCCGCCTGGATAGCCGCGCCAAGTGCAACGGCCTCATCGGGGTGGACTGATCGGTCTGCGGGTCTGCCGGCAAGCTGCTCTACGGTCGCCCGGACCATTGGCATTCTCGTTGAGCCGCCTACCAGCAACACATGGTCAACCTGTGCCCAGGAAATACCGGCCTCTTCAAGCACGTGCTCCGTAAGGTCTTGCGTTCTGCGAAGCAGGTCCATAGTGATGCGCTCAAACTCTGCTCTTTCAATTTGCACGCGGTAGGGGCGGCCTTCGGCCGAGACATGGACATTGGTGACGGCTACGGTTGTGAGGCTTCGCTTCGCCATTTCGGACTTCTCGCGGAGGACGGCAAGCTGAGCTGGATCATCGAGGAGGTCGGGGCCCCCTTGCTCCTCGACCTTGCCGGCAATGTACTCGATGAGGCGGTTGTCGAAGTCGAATCCGCCGAGGTTTCGGTCGCCGTCGGTGCCGAGGACGTCGAACTCGCCCTCGCCGATTCGCATCAGGGTCACATCGAATGTGCCGCCACCGAGGTCGTAGACCAAAACCGTACCTTCAGCGGACGTGTCCAGACCGAAGGAGAGCGCCGCTGCCGTTGGCTCGTTCAACACGCGCAGGACGTTAAGGCCAGCGATTTTGCCCGCGTGTTTGGTCGCGGTACGCCGGGCGTCGTCGAAGTAGGCCGGCACGGTTATGACGGCGTCCGTCACGGGCTCGCCCAAGGCCAGTTCGGCGTCTTCCTTTAGTCGGCGCAGGATAATTGCCGAGATTTCCTCGGCCGTGTAGGTCGTGCCTGCTGTGGAGGTGAACCTCCAGGCCGGATCGCCTATGTTGCGTTTGACGAACTGCACAGCGTCTTCAGGGGCGCTGGCGGCCGAATGCTTCGCCATAGTTCCGACAAGAGGCTCATCACGACCGTCGAATGATTGAAAGAGCGCTACGGATGGGGTTATGTTCTCACCGTCCCGGTTGAGAAGGACCTCGGGTTCTCCTGTATCTCGCAGAATCGCGACGGCCGAATAGGTCGTTCCAAGATCAATTCCAATCGCCCGCGACATCAGTTACGCCTGCGTTTGATCTAGCTTGGCGATGACCTTTTTCGCCAGTGGCCAGCCGCCGCTGGTGACCATGCCGTACTGGGTTTTCCACGCGGACATCCAGGCCGTCACGTGCGTCTTGCCGTCCGTCAGTGGTTCTATGACCACGGAAATTGTCGCGCCCGTGTCATTGATGGTGCGACGACGCTTATTGATGTGGCCTGGTCCAGACACGTCCGCCCACAACATTTTCCCGAAGCTGTCTTCAACGATCTGGCGCGCCCGAGCGGGACTGAGCGCTACGACAGTCTCATGCTCGCGCTTTGCGCGCCCACTGTTCCAAATGCCCAAGGCGAAGATCCCGGCGATGAGAAGCACGAGGATGAGGAAGAAGCCACTACCGTCCATGAAGGTGAACCTTTCGATGTTGAAACAGCACGTACGGCCCCGATAAGGACACCAGGGACCTGCTAATGCCCCTAACTTTAGGAATCCGTTGTCCGCAGGGCTTATGACTTGTTCTGTCGGCCCGGTTATGCTAGTCGACCAGGCCGAAAGCCTGACGGACGATGTCACGCACCCGAGGCCACTCGGGAGTGTCGGGAGCTCGTCGCAATGAGGTGGCGTACTTGCCGAACTCGGGCGCGGGGATCCCCGCCTGTTCGAGTGCGATACGGCGGAGGCGGGTAATCTCCGAGCGAGCAATGGGCAGGTGTGACTGTGGAAGGTGGCCCTTCCACAGCTTGTCCGGCGCGAGTGCGGCGGCATCGAGCAGCGCCTCAATCTCCCCGCTGAGTCGGAGACCGATTTTCTGGCGAAGGGCAAGCGGGGTGTCGAGGTGGAATTTCAATGGCACATCTGCCTCTGCGAGCATGTCGGCCAATGCAGGCAGATTTTCCGAAAGCCACTGATGCGGCAGCGCGTAGCGCACACCCGCTTCTGCAAGTCGTAGTTGGACAATAAGATTCAGGGGCGACGAGTGGACAGCAACCACCGGAATCCGCGTCGTGACTGCGGTTCCAAGAGCTCTAATCCGCGAAATTGCACCGAATGGATCGATACCTCGTGGTGAGTTCATCCAGACAAGGATGTAGTCCCAGGATGAGGCGGACGTAGGCTCCAGATGTGCAGTTTCATCAGCCCAGCACACTGCACCTGACTCCGTAAGTACAGCCTGCAGTCCAGCGCGAATGATGAGGTCGTCTGAGACGACGAGCACGCTGGCCTGACCCGGGTGGGCGTCCAAGAAGCGCTTTTCCAAGCGGACGAGTTCGGACACCGGCAAATCGAGCAAATGAGAAGAAGCAATCTTGCGAAGCGCAGTTAAACGGCGGCGGATAGTCGAGGTCGATCTGCCGTCCCGTCGCACCTCGACGAGATAGGCAAAAATGTGCCGCGCAGCAAGATGCCGTGCATTATTCAGCCCACGGGATTCACACCATGAAGATAAGTGAGCTAAATCGCCTGCATAGGCGCGCCGCGTCGAGGCTGACAACCCCTTGAGAAGATTATCCACAGCGCTCCCCCAGCTCTGACTTAGAGGATCAATATAGCCATGAAGCAGCTCCCATGTTGCATGTATCACGGCTGATGACGCCCCCCCTGATAGCACCAGTTGATATCAGCTGGTGCTGTTTTGCTCCGTCGACGCGGTCCGTTGAGTTCTTCAATCGCTCGGGCGTCCAGGATGCGTCGCGGATATCAATCGCGGCTCACCAGGTGCAGGGCCGCGCTCAACAGGTAAGACGATCGCCTGCAACACGCTGCCGCCCCCATTGCCGGACCGGAAAAGCTCCGCTGGCGTTGACTGGGTCGCAACCAAGGAATCCGCCAATGGCTCTGAGATCCCGCAGATATTGGCGGGTGTGGTCGAGGCAATGGCACGAGACCATGAACCGAGTCCGCTATGACCCTGTGCGCCTTATGCCTCAAAGGTAGATGCGCCCGGTATCCCTGACCACGACGTCTCAGGGACGACACTGCCGGGGATCTGTACCTCAGCCGCGGAAGCGTGAGGGTACCGCATCAAACAGTCTTCGCAAATCTCATAAGCACCCTGCCGACGCCGGCGTCCATGGCAGTCTTTGGCCCCCATCCGGGCAGTCCCAGGCTCGGGTAGATACGGGTCTACCGGGACAGCAGTCTTAGGGCCAATCCCCCGCGCCTGCTGCAACGGGCACCTTCTTGCTGTCCGAACCGTCATATTGACACAACGCCGCTACATTCATTGACCTTGGCGAGGCGGAACCCGCGGATCCGAACCTACATACTCACGGAGTGTGGGGCTTGTAACGAACGATTTGGACACCCGAACAGGGTTGGTTTCCCTAGCTATCATCCGTCCGGTGGGTGGCACAATGAGCAGCTGAAATCCCCCGCCTCTATTGATAACGAAGGTATACGAGCACATTCCCGTCAGTGACGCGATGATTCCAGCAACGGGCAGAGCATAAACCCTTAGTCGTAATATCTATCGGATCCGATGTGCAACGGTTTTTGTCGATAGACGTCTGCTAATCTCCAGCCATGGAGACGTGTTGATACGCCCGTATCGACAGATGGGGGACAAGTCTTGAAATACTCACGCTTGCGTACGGTTGCTGGCTTCGTAGCAGTTTTAGCATTGCTTGTCGGATGTGGACAGCCAGGTGCCAACAATACTGCTGCAACGTCCAATCCAGCCCAGACCCCTGCGCCTGACCGCTCCGAGTCCATATCATCCGCGACACCGTCTGCTCTTGAGACGGCTCCGGAAACTCAGTCGCCCAGCAACAGCATTTACACTAATTTCTTCGTCACAACTTCGGACGGCTATACCGCCACCGTTACCTTCGACTACTACGGCAGTGTCTGGACAGCGGATCCTTCCACTTCCAAGCCGGGCAAAACCCGGCTCCAAGGGACGCCTAAGGGATACGTGAGCGTCACCAACACCACGCCTCAGAGGCAGAACCCAAAGTACTATCTCACTAAGATCGAGGGACTGTATGACATGGATTCGCCGGTCTGCGAAATCGGCCCTCAGACGCAATTCATTAAGGCCGCCGCAGGCAGCAACATCACGTATTGTGCGGCCACGCTAGCCGTTTTTTCCACAAATCAGGATGGAAAGATTGCTCCTGATCAATCACTGGAAGTAAAACCGTTTCCGGGCGGTGCGGTGATCCCCTCGCTTGATGAAGCCTTGGCGCCGGAGGTCATCGCGGCGCTTGAAAATCCGAAGATTGTCGTTGCATCGATCAGAGTCCCAGACCTAGCCGGTGTTGCAGACAAGATAAAGGTTGCGGGCGTGCCGCATTGCGAGTACTCGTCTCAAAACAGTGCAAGCGGTGGGTGGGACAGCGGCGGCAGCATTTGGGTCGTGCAGGAAGATCAAAAGGCCATATGCAATTTGTAGAGGACTCGATACCGGCACTTTGCCAACTGACTGCACGTCCGGAAGATCAGAATTAGCAACCTCTCAGAAACGAAGGATTCCGAGACGGTGCCGAACCGAGAATCCAGGGACCGATCGCTCATCGAAGGGGCACGGACGTTGTGACTTGGGTGGTAAATGGCGGCTTTCACGGCGCTAGAGCGAACCGGGTGCGCCCTGGGATACGTGAAGCGATGTGGCACGTCGAGCGGGCCGAAAATACCGCAACGATGAGCATGACGAACTCACGCTTTCCGGTGTATGTCAGGGCATGTATTTACTGATCCCACCCCTGAATCCCCGGGGCGATGACTGTTTTCACCTTCACGATCCGGTCTGACCCGTGCCTGGAGAGGTAGATGTGGCTAGAAGCAATCCAAGGTGTACCGTCTGGCTGTCCAATAATCAGCATGACCGGGTTTGGGGAGCGGGCTGTGGAGCTCTGGGCTATGGTCCGAAGAGTGCGACGGTCTTGGTCGCTGGGCTCCGGTTTACCGGCTGGGTGAGTATGCCAATCTCCGAGGTAAGCAAGGCGTCGGCCCGAGCGCTCGTACAGCAACGCAATGCTGTCCTGCTGCCACCTGCTGTCGGGCTCAAATGATTGGGTGTCATGCACCGCGTCCGGGCCCGGGCCGATGACGTTGGTGATGCAGATGTCTGCACCCGTAATCCACCCCAGCAGGACGCCTCCTGTCTCCAGAGGGGCTTTGGACACCGCTTCCGCTAGAAGCGTTTTTTCGACTCCGGCACCCAGCCACACAATTGTCATGCGTGGAGGCACTCCGCGTGCTTAGTTACCTGATGCCCCTGCCAACTGGGGAGGTCACGCCCTGCAGAGTCTTGGATGGTCAGGATGACGGCGTCGTGAACCGTTCCCCCGCGTAGGACAGCAACGGCGGTGCGAACTGCTTGCAGGGCTACCTCATCGAGGTCATGCGCGGCGCCGGTAAATGTCGGTTCGGCGCAGCCGGACGGTTGGGTGAGCGGTGAGGGGCCGGCGGGGGCAAGCAGCTGCGGATCCCCTCCACGGTGCCATTCAAAGCATGAGAAACACCAGTCACCGTCCGGAGGAACGTGCACGATAGTTCCACCGCGGGCACCGTTCGTCGCTTCTGCGGCGATCCAAGCTTTTCCGGTTCGTGCGGCAAGATCAGCCGTCAGGCGTTGAACTCCGACTTCTGCTGTCGCGTCGATGATCAGGTCACAATCGGCATACTCCTCGGCGAGGATCCTGGACCCCCCGATTGCGCTCCCGATGCGGAAGGCATGGCCTTTGACCTTGGTATAGGGGTTGATATGCCGGACCAGGCTGCACACAGCCCCGGCTTTGGTGGTGCCTACCTGTGCGATGTTGCAGGCATGCCGGGCGAGATTGCCGGGTTCGAGCACGTCCTGGTCGATGACGGTAAGTTGTCCGATGCCGGCTCTGGCGAGTTTTTCGGCGATCACGCTGCCGAGTGCTCCCGCTCCCAACAGAAGGACATGCTTGGCGGTGAGTCCGGCCAAATGGGTGGTGCGGGCGCGCAAGTCGGTTGGTCCTATCCTGCCTGCGCGGACGAGTTGATACTGCGACGGGGATTGGTGGGGTGACCTTTTTGCGGGGTTACCGGACCTGAGGTCCTTGCCCTTTGGTTTAATCATTTCGCCGCAGCGTTTGAGGACCAGCAGCCAACCTGTGCCGGTTCCGGAACGGGAATGTTCCTCCGGGAACGCAACCAACCGCAGTTGATAGTCCACGCCCTCGATCTTGATGCCATCGGAGAATTTTTGGTCGGCATCCTCGGCTGCCAGCCAGATTGCTTCGGCGTCGTCTGCTTTGATCTCTCCCGGGACCGTGCTCCACCGCGCTTTCCAAACGGGAAGACGGCCATACAGTTCCTGCACCTGCTCTGCCATGGTTGCTACGGATCGGCCGTCATCTAGGGCAAGGTGCTGGATTGTGAACAATGTACGCGCATCATCCGCAAGGGGCACCGGGCCTGCCACAGTGACGGAGGCGGGTCCACCTGCCGGGTGATCGGGGATGTCCCAGGCGCTGTCGATCAGGACCATCGAAGTCCGGTGGAACACCGAGTAGTAGTCAGAAAAGGGTTCGCCTTGGTCTTCCTCACCCGCGTCCGGGCTCTCAGATGTGCCCGCTGCCAGGGCTTTGGGGAGCTGGCGTTCAATCAGCCATGCCAACGTGTCGGACGTGTTCCAGGCCTCGGAGGCCCTGCCGATGAGGCAGAGGTTCTTCCCGAAAGGCTGCTGATGGTGGCCCATCGTCATTTCAGGAGCCACTACATCTGGCCGGACATAGGGGTAGAACTCCGGAAAGGCCGCTTCCAGGCGCACATCACCGTGGCCACTGATCGTATCCGGAGCCGTAAATGTCCAGCGGATAATCCCCTCCGCCTTCGCCGCAGGGTCTTCGTCAAACGAAATCCCGAGCGACTGGAGCCCTGCAGCCTCCTGCTCCAAGCGCTCGGGGTACGTCTCCCACCAGTGGGGAAAGTTCTCCATCGGTTAGCCGACGGGCCGGTGGCCGGGCGGGTTTGGCGGATTAGGCGGGCCCACCGGCACATCAGGCTTCACAGGATGAACAGGGTGTTCCGGATGCTCCGGCTTTTGCGGGCGCTCCTCAGGCTTCGCCATCAGATGCACCTCCTTTCTGTAGTCAGGAGGCAGGCGCCTCCATCGGAATCAGCATGACAGCAGGCTCTGACATTTCCGCCACGACACCAAGGCTCCGAGGACTGGAAGACTCCTGTCGGCCTCGAGGAGCGCGAACTAAAAAGAAATCTAGTGAAATATAAGTTTTTGATAGACTTCACTAGATTTCGATAGAAGTGAGGCCTGATGGATCCGGTACTAAACCCTTATTCGCCTGGAGCGGGTCGCAAGCCCGCCGCTCTGGTGGGCCGGGATCAAGCCAGGACGGACTGGAAAGTCGCCTTGGACCGGGTGGAAATAGGCCGATCGGCTCAACCATTCGTGCTGTACGGGCTCCGCGGTGTGGGAAAGACTGTCCTGCTCTCTGATTTCCGCCGGGCGGCCGCCGCCCGCGATTGGCTTGTCGCCCAAGTGGAGGCGGGTGCGGGGAAGTCACTGCGGGAGTCACTGGGAGAAGCGCTGCACGCTTCACTTGCCGACCTGGCACGACCATCCGCTGGCCGGCGCCTGCTGAAGGCCCTCAAGACAGCGCTCAGCTTCAAGGCATCCTATGACGCAGCCGGAACCTGGAACTTCGGTCTGGATCTTTCCGGCACCCCCGGCGGCGGGGCAGACACCGGTGTTTTGGAAACGGACCTCCGAAAGCTTGTTCATGATCTGGGTGCCGCCGCCGAGGAGGAAGGTGTCGGCCTAGCGATACTGATTGACGAAGCCCAAGACCTTGAACCCTCCGAACGCGTCGCCATTTGCGCCATCGCCCACGCCGCAGCGCAGGACGAATGGCCGGTCCTCTTCGCGTTGGCCGGATTGCCGAGCCTTCCGCGGGTCCTGGCTGAGGCAAAGTCCTACGCCGAACGCTTCAACTACGAAAAAATCGAAGAACTCCGCGGCCCGATCGCCGCTGAGGCACTGACGAAACCCTCAGCTGAAGACGGCGTCGTATGGGAGGGAGCAGCGGTGAAACTCATTGTTGAAGAAAGTGCCGGCTACCCGTACTTCCTGCAGCAATTCGGCCAGGACACTTGGAACGCCGCTGACGGACCCAGTATTACCTACAACGACGCCCGGGTCGGCGCAGCCAACGGAAGAGCGGCCCTGGACAGTGGATTCTTCCGAGCACGCTGGGACCGTGCCACCCGAGCTGAACAAAATTACTTGCGCGCAATGTCAGAAGACGGAGATGCGGGCAGCTCCTCAGGCGAGATCGCGGCCCGGCTAGGCCGCAGTGCTGCGAGCTTTGGCCCCATCAGGGCAAGCTTGATCGCAAAAGGTCTGGTGTACGCGCCCGAGCACGGCGTCATAGCCTTCACTGTTCCTGGCATGGCCGAATTCATCACACGCCAGCCCGGAGCTTGACCGACTAAGCCATCTCTTCTCTTTGGTTCGTGACTTTCGGCGGTAAATGGCGGCTTTTTCACGGTGCTATTTGTCGCATGGTGCAGCCGGCAGCCTCGCAAGGGAATCATTTACCGGGCCCAATAGCATGTTTTAGCTACGACCCCTCATGGATCCATCCGCGCCTCACCGGGCCAGGCGCCGCGCACATCTTTTGCTCGCGCGCACCCTAGGTTTGAGGCATGGAACTGGGGCGAACGAAGCGAAGTCCGTTGGACATCCCTTAACGAGGTGGGGCCAGGCCCTCGGGTGGCCGGCACTGGCAAGGGCATGTTGGAGGTTTTACTGGTGGGGTTCGGCATCGCGGACGCGGATGAACCAAGCTTCAAACTGAGTGACAGGGTCGATGACTTCGATGCACGCAGCACTTTGCTCGGCGAGAAGCAGAATTGCCTGCGCCACATGGTGGAGCTGTTGCGGCAGGTTCGCCCTGCAGTCGAACTCTTCGGCTTCGGCGGTGGGCTCTGTAGACATACGTCCTCCTTGGTTGAGAGATCCCGTATGTCCAGAGGTGCTGGCCTCTGTTCTTGTGAAGTTTCCCTGAGAGTCCTGTGACTGTCAAGCAAAAACCGAGTCGACCCCGTAGCCGACTTACCGTGTACCAACAGTCTATCGAAGCGTATGGTGTAAGTACACCAATTATTTTTTGGTGAATTCTAACCACGAAGGGGAACTGCATGTCCGCCACGAAAACGCAGAAAAAAACCGATGATGCCAGTGCCCAGTCTTCAAGCGTGTCGTTTACCGTGCGCGTGACCGAGCAGCAGCACAAGGCGCTTGAAGCTCTAGCCGGTCTTGAAAAAATGACATTGGCAGAACTTATGCGTCAACTCATCCAAGACGGCATCACCCGAGGCCTTGACCCACAGAGAGTAGCGGAGAAGCTCCGCCAGCAGCAGGAGGAGTTCGCGAATTTACAGCAGGCACTTATACCAGGGAACTGATCGCCACATCGGCGCTACGTGAGGGAGTGTGGACAGCCACACTCCCTCACTCATTTAACTCTCTACCCGGGTCCTCACCAGTGGTGCACAAAAACCATTGACACCAAATATCCTGTGGTGCATTCTGTTTACACCGGATCCACCCCAGGATCCCTCCCCAACTGGAGGCAGACATGTCAACAATCGAGCTCACCTCGCACTCAGCCCCGGCATCCGATACCGCTCCTCGGCAGTCGAGGATCCGGGTGCTTAGGAGGCGACTGGCGACCTTCGTTACCACTTTGGTAATCATGGCCGCAGTCAGCGTTGGCGTAGCTGCCCCCTCCCAGGCAGCAACCAACTACTGCTCCAACGGGCAGTGCACCACGTACCTGAACTGGACCGAGACGGTCAACCTCAGCAACGGCCGCCCTCCGAAGATCGTCACCCCCGTCCCCCAACTCACCGTGGCTATCAACGCCGGCCTCTGGGGTCACGTCCTGATTGCCAAGGGCTGGGTTTGGCGAGGAAACTGCGTGGCCTTCACCGCGAATGTGCGGCCCTGGGCCACTCAAGGCATGACCGGATGGCGCTGCCGCTAAAACAGCGGGAATCCTCACGAAGGCCGGCAGCATCCCCACGGATGCTGCCGGCCTTCACCATGTCCAGCTCCTCCACTCTGCGGCAGCGATATCCGAATTGAGTGCCGACTAGCCCGGTTACCGCGGAAGGTCGCGTCGCATTGGCCGCGCACGGCTACAACCTTCAGTACGGTTCCTGTGTCGTCGTTCTTATAAACGAAGGATTCTGAGAAAACATCGAATCGAGAAGACCGGGGCCGATCGCTCCTCGCAGTGGCGCGATGTGTGATTGTTGGCGATAAATGGCGGTGTTTTGCGCCGCTCCGTGTCGCCCTCGGATCACTCTCCCAGGGCTGGCAAGGCCCAGTAGGCAGTCTCCGCCGGCGTCGCTTCGAACTCGCCGCAAATCCCTATGTTTGGGAACACGTTGGGTTATGAGACAAACAAGCCGAATAGGGGAAGTTGCCGTGCTAGGAGATCCTTACAGAGGATGCCAGAACCCTCCTCCTCGGGTTGCAATATGCAGCAGGGTGATTTGCCCTGACTTCAAATATGGCAAGGAAGTTGAGGCGTTGCTAGCGCAGGTTCCTAATGCTTTCGGCTAGATGTTGATGGCTAGTGGGACGACTCTGGCACGGTAGGTGGGGACGGAGTCGTCGTACCTGTGGGCAGACGCCGTTTGCTTGAAGCTAGCTTTTCGAGTGTGCCCACTCCAAGCTGTCGGGATGAACCGCCGGTGCCCGATTACCCCACCTGCACCGGCACTAAGGATCTTCCCTGTGTGGCGCCACTGCCCAGTTGCCCGCTACTTGAGTAACCCCACGCCCAAACGGTTCCATTGCCTTTGACAGCGAAGGTCACACCGCCCCCGTCGGTGACTGTACTCGTAACGTTACTTAGCCCCGTTACTGCTCGAGGTACGTTCGAGTCGGTGGTTGTGCCATTGCCGATTTGTCCGAAGGCGTTGTACCCCCAGGCCCATTCCGTACCGTCGCCGTTTACGGCGTACATGGTGCGACCCTCGGTCGCTAGGGACTTAACGTTGGACAGTCCGTGCACTTTTGCAGGTGTCGCCGAATCGGCATTGGTTCCGTTCCCGAGCTGACCGTAGTGATTGGCTCCCCAGGTCCACAGCGTTCCGTCAATGGACAAAGCCAGCAGATATGAGGAGATTCCAGAAGAAGCCTCGAAGGCACGGGATGACTTTCGTAAGGCCTCACTGCTAGAAACCCGGATCGAACAAGCGGAGATATCCCAGGAGCTTCGTGCGGCTCTAGAACACGCGCGGACGACCGTCCGGGAACTCGAAGCGGCAGCAGCCAGCGCACAAACCGCCGCCGGCTTCGTATCCGGCGCGAAGTTAACTGAGAGATTCGAGGAGTTATCGAAGGACCACCTCAAGTCGGCGCTCCTATTTCGCTGCCTGACCGTTGCTGGCGTCGCTCTCGGTATCGCAGGGACATTTTTCCTCGCGTTCGTACCTGGGGTTTCTCACGCCGAAACGGCCAGCGTATGTAACCCGGCAACCTCGTCCCCAGCTTTTTGCGTAAGCACAATGTAAACAGCAAAGAAGAGGCCGGAGCACAGCGCCAGGAGTACTCCGCCCAGGTCCGTACCCCCTCGCCAGGGTTCAGTGAGGGCAGCTACACCCGCAGCAGGCAGAACCGCCAACCACCGTACTGCCCCGCGAGACCGGAAGACGGAAAGTGTCAGCGGCCCAAGGAATTGCAGTGCAGTGCAGTGGCGGTCCCTAACGGCAACTTCGTAATCGAGATCATGTACAGAACCGTCACGCCTGCAGAAGCGACCCCGAGCCAAGCACAAGTCAACAGTGTTGGGCGGGTGAAGTGATGACGCCAAGGCCTTGCTATGACAATCAATATCAGGCTGCCGAAAACCAGGCGTAGCCACGTAAAGTCCTGTGCCCCAATCTGTTCATTGATTCTGACGATGACGACTCCGGCCATTTGGCCGGAGCACATAGAACCCAAAACCATCAACGCGCCAGTACCTGCCCCAGCTTTCGAATTCACTCCTCAGGACACTCACTTCCTCG
>NZ_JAUZVL010000032.1:0-36062 GCF_031844545.1 Arthrobacter sp. AB6 | reverse complement strand
CCACCGTGGATCGCTCCGGAGCAACTTTTCAAACTTACCCGGCTCTCCGCTCCGATGCAAATCCGTGTTTCAGGATTCTCATCGGCGGGAAGTCGTCCCCACCTCTTCAGGAGCGCTCGAAAGCCCTGCCAGAATTTGGTCTTGATTTTGGGGTTTTGGCCGCCCGCGGTAACCAGCTCTTCGCTGTCTCCCTCGCGGCGACTTAGAAAACAATACACCTCCCCGGGCACCTCCGCAAATCACCCTGGCAAGGCGCCCTGAACCCCGTGTTTCCGCGGCTGGACGGCCCATCGGCCCCCATGGAAACCCATCCGGCGTCGTACTTCGTTCCTGTGTGCTGCAGCACAGTGCCTGGCCGCCGGATCGAAGGACGCCAACCGGAGAATCCTTAGACAGCAAAAGGGCCGGCAACCGTGAGGTTGCCGGCCCTTTTCAAGCAGCTGGTATCAGCAGTGCTGGATTACCAGGAAGACTTGGTGATGCCCGGAAGTTCGCCCTTGTGGGCCATGTCGCGGAAGCGGACACGGGAGATGCCGAACTTCTGGAAGGTTCCGCGGGGGCGGCCGTCGATGATGTCGCGGTTACGCAGACGGATCGGGGACGCGTTGCGGGGCAGCTTCTGCAGGCCCAAGCGGGCCGCTTCGCGTGCTTCGTCGGTTGCGTTTTCGTCAACCAGGGTCTTCTTCAGCTCGAGGCGCTTTGCAGCGTAACGCTCCACGATGACCTTGCGCTGCTCGTTGCGAGCAATCTTGGACTTCTTAGCCATGTTTAGCGCTCCTCTCGGAATTCGACGTGCTGGCGGATCTTGGGGTCGTACTTCTTCAGGACCATGCGGTCCGGATCGTTACGACGGTTCTTGCGGGTTACGTAGGTGTAACCCGTGCCCGCGGTCGACTTGAGCTTGATGATCGGACGTACGTCCTTGTCCTTAGCCACTAGAGCTTCACCCCACGAGCCAGGATCTGGGCGACGACTACGTCGATGCCGCGTACGTCGATGGTCTTGATGCCACGTGCAGAGACCTGCAGCGTGACGTTACGGCGCAGGGACGGAACCCAGTAGCGCTTCTTCTGAATGTTCGGATCGAACCGGCGCTTGTTGCGGCGGTGCGAGTGCGAAATGCTGTGCCCAAAGCCCGGCTCGGCTCCGGTCACTTGGCAGTGTGCTGCCATGACTTCTCCTCAAGAATTGAAAGTAATGATCCGCATATCTGCTGCTGGACCATGCTGCTAAGGGCGACCCAAAAATGAAGAAGGGCAACGGTTAGTCACGCAACTTGAGCCCCTAACTACCGGCCACCCTGGAGAAATTACCGGGCAACCGGAGCAATTGCGCACGCTCCGCGCACTTAGCGCCTACCAAGTCTACGAGTTCGCGCAATTAAAGACCAATCCGGCGCTGGAGGGTGTATAAGCAGGCCCGGGGTTAGAGGTGCGTGAGCTGTGGGTACCTCGGCTTAAGGCCGTCCCCGGACGACTTGCCGGTGACCCGGCGGACTACCCAAGGCCCGGCGTACTCGCGGAACCACCGGGCGTTGGCCCGGAGGGCGTCCAGCCCGCTGAGTTCGGGGACGGGCGTCATGGGCGGGATGTCGATGGAGTGGTCGTGCTCCAGGACGTCCAGCACCCGTTTGGCCATGTTGGCGTGCCCGGCAGCGGACATGTGCATCCGGTCCTGCGCCCACATGCCCCAGTCGTAGTACTCGCTGAAGCGCCAGTAGTCCACCAGCAGCGCGCCGTGGTCGCCGGCGATGCCGCGGACCAGTTCGTTGTAGATGGCCGTGCGCCCACGCATGGTGCTGAACACCTTCGATCCACGCGCGTCGAATCCCGTGAACATCACCACGGTGGCACCGGTGGCACGCAACTTGGCGATGGCGTCGTCGTACTCCACCAAAAGGTCATCGATGTCGATCCTGGGGCGCAGGATGTCGTTGGCCCCCGCGTAGATGCTCACCAGGGTGGGTTTAAGTTCGACGGCGGCGTCCACCTGCTCAGCCAGGATGTGGCGGAGCTTCCTCCCGCGGATGGCGAGGTTGGCATAGCCGAACGCGGGGTCAGCGTCTCCCAGCTGTTCGGCCACGCGGTCCGCCCAGCCGCGACGCCGTTGGGACGGGTGGAATCGTCGTCGCCCACACCCTCCGTGAAGGAGTCGCCAAGGGCAACGAACCGGGTTGTGAAATCCATTCGGATAGTTTGCCATCAGTTGTTGGAAGCAACCAACCGCGGGCGCGGCACCCTAGTTTTCCCGCAGGATCCAGTGGTCCGCATCCAGCCGGCCCACTACCTTTTCGCCGATCCGGGCCAAGTCAAGGACGTCCTGCTCGGTGAGGGCATCAAGGAACAGGTCACGGACGTCCTCCACATGCCCCGGTGCAAGGCCCACGATGGTTGCCATCCCCTCGTCGGTGAGGTGGGCGGTGGTGACCCGGGCATCATGGGGATGCGGCCGCCGCTCCACCCAGCCGCGCTTCTGCAGCTTGGTCACCACGTGCGAGAGCCGGGACAACGACGCACTGCTGCGGGCAGCAAGTTCGCTCATGGGCAGGAACCTGCCTTCCGCCTCGGAGAGCATGGCCAGGACGGTGTAGTCGAAAAGCGAGAGCTTTCCCGCTGTGTGGAGCTTGGTGTCCAAGGCCGCGGGCAGGAGGGTATTGATGCTCACCAGGGCCAGCCAGGCTCGGCGTTCGTCGGCGTTGAGCCAGCGCGGTTCGGTCATTCCCTCATTCTACGAGAGCGGCCTGGTTGATCCTTCAAGTAGGTCCTGTGGCGGCCGGTAGGCTGGGGCCATGTATGTTGTCTCCCTGAGTTACCGGGTTCCGCAGGACATCGTGGACTTCCACAATGAGGGCCACATTTCCTGGCTGCAGAAGGCCTTTGATGACGGAGTCTTTATTGCCGCAGGCCGCAAGGTGCCGCGGACCGGCGGCCTGCTGCTCTCCCAGGCGGACCGCGCCACCCTCGATGCCTGCCTGAAGCAGGACCCGTTCTACACGAACGGCGTTGCGGACTTCGAAGTCATGGAGTTCCACGCCGCAAGGGTGGCGCCGGGCTACGAAATCCTCCTGGACAGCTAAATCTGCCGGACAGCTGAGGCCTAAGGCTCAGGCCGGGGACGCTAGTTGGCTTCACTGAAGTAGGACTTCGCCGCCAGCTTCTTCAGCCCGCCTTTCCGCGGCACCTTCACCGGTTCCGGCCACCGCGGGGTGAGCTCGTCCCCCAGGGTGACGCCGCGAAGTTTGCGGCCGAAGAGCGGCAGTACCCAGTCGTGGACCCAGCGCCGCTGCTGCCGCTCCCACTCCCGCAGGCTGGGCCGTAAGGGCGGTTCCCAGTCCTTGGGCGTGATCTTGTGGGGCACGCCCAGCCGGTCCAGCACCTGCCCTGCCAGGTATTTGTGCCCGGCCTTGGACATGTGGAGCCGGTCCGAGTCCCACATCCGCCGGTCATGGAAGGCATCGAGGGACCAGTAATCCACCAGGACTGCGCCATATTTTGCCGCAATCGCCCGAACCCGCTGGTTGTAGAAGGTGTTGCGCTTCTTCAGCGGTTCCAACAATGCTGAGACCTTGACGTCGAACCCGGTAAAGAGCACCAGGGTGGCTCCGGTCTCCGCCAGCTGTGCCACGAGGTTTTCATAGTCGGCCATGAGGGCCACCATGTCCGTCTTCAGGTCCAGGATGTCATTGCCGCCCGCGTACAGCGTCACCAGGGCGGGCCGCATCGCCAGTGCCGGTCCCAGCTGCTCGTTGATGATCTGCCGGAGGCGTTTGCTCCGGATGGCCAGGTTCGCGTACCGCCAACCCGGCTGGGCCTTGGCCAGTTTCTCCGCAACCCGGTCCGCCCAGCCCCGGACCCCGTTGGGCAGCCGCTCATCCCGGTCCCCGACGCCCTCGGTAAACGAATCGCCCAAAGCAACGAATACCCGCCGGCCCTCCAGCTCCGGAAGCAAAGGATTAGCACCCATCCGACGAAAGTAGCCGCCCAAAGAGACGCCAAGGTAAACGGACAGCAACAGAATGCGCAGAAGGGCGACAGCTGCCCGCAGAGTCCGCGAATCGGGGCCAGATCGGCCCGATCAGCGGCTACTTGGCCCTTGTCGCATTTTTGCGGCCGATGGTCACGATCAGGTAACGTGGGCGGCTGGCCCCAACGCAGGGCCCCGGGCGCCCGATCACTGGACCCCGCTGCGCCCCTTCGGCGCCTGCTAGCTCTGGCCCCGCCAAGGGGGCCCAAAGATGCTTTCCGCACTCGTCAACGTCTCAAGTGCATCAGCCGTTTCTTCCTGCCCTATGCCCGGAGGTATCTTGTTCAAGAAAATAGCCATCGTCATGACCATGGGCGCTTTGTCCCTGACCGGATGCGGCCCGGCCCCTACGACCAACGGGGCGGCTGACCCATCTTCGGCCGACGGCGCGTCCGCGCCCGCCACTCCAGGCCCCACTGACACAGCCACATTATCTCCCGCGGCCACGGCTTCGAGCAGCCAGACTCCAGCTGCGGAGGGGACAACCGAGGCGACACCGGTCACCTCTGCGCCGGCGCCTCCCGCGGCACCCGCGCCTGCGGCCGCTCCTGCGGCGGCCCAGCCGGCCAGCCAAGCTCTCGCGACGACGGGTGACGGTGCGCAGGCAGCTACCGCCTTCGGTTGGGGCCCGGTCCTGACGGGCGACGAATTCTCCTACACCGGCGCACCGGACCGGACGAAATGGAGTGTCTATAACAGTGCAGGGCATGCAGGCAAAGGCCTGCGCAGCCCCCAGGCCTGGTCCGTTGCCAACGGCGTAGCCACCGTTAGCGGAGACGCAGCCGGCACCACTGGAGGCATGTCGGCAAAGTTCGCGGAACAAAGGTACGGCCGTTGGGAAACGCGCATGAAAACCAATGCGCGGGACCCGAAATACCACCCGGTCCTGATCCTCAATAACAACAGTGCCCCGAACTGCGCCGAGATCGATTATGCCGAGGGCAGCTCAGTCACCTCGGTGATGAGGTTCTTCCTGCACTACGCCTGTGGTGGAGCGGATTTCCAGACCACAGCGGCGACGCCTGTCGATGGCACGCAGTGGCACAACTACGCGGTGGAGTGGACCCCGGACGGCATCAGCGGATACGTCGACGGAGTAAAGACCTTCACGGACACGAACCCGGCGCACCAGCCCTCTACCGTAATGAAGCAGACAGTGCAGCTGGATTGGTTCCCGGACGGCTCCGCCACCAAGCCATCGCAGATGCAGGTCGATTGGGTCCGCGTCTACAAGTAAGGCAGCCCTTTTCCGGCTGAGGCTACAGCTCGGCCTTGCCCTGGCGCCAGTAGCCCATGAACGCGACCTGTTTCCGGTCGATTCCGACGTCCCGGACCAGGTAGCGGCGCATGTCCTTGATGACGGCGGCTTCCCCGGCGATCCAGGCGTAGAAGGGCATGGCGCCGGCTGGCATGCCGGGGTTCTTGGTGGCCGCGATCCCGGCTGTTTCCATCCGCGCGGGGGTCTCCCAGAGGATGTCCACGTCCACGTTGACGTCCTCTGGCTCGGGGCCCGCACCGCCGTCGGCCGCTTTGATGCCAACCCAGCCGGGCACGGGGACTGCTTTCCGCACCGCGTCCTGGAGCAGTTCCCCGTGCGGCCTGGACCGTCCGATCGAGGCGCCCCGTGCGAGCCAGGTGATTTCGACGTCGGCGGGTGAGGTCAGTTCGAGGAAGTCGCCGGCTTCGGGGACTTCCAGGAAGGCGTGCCCGCTCATATATTCCGGCAGGCTTTCCAGGACGGCAGAGATGGCCGGGACCGATGTCTCGTCGCCGGCCAGCAGGATGCGCTGCGCCAGTCCGGGGCGCCATTCGATTCCTGAGTAGGTCTCGGCGGTGACGCAGTGCGCGGCCCTGTTGTTTGGCCCGATGATGGTGATGGCGTCGCCCGGCTTGGCGTTGAGGGCCCAGTTGGCGGCCGGCCCGCCGTTGCCAAAGTGGTCAAAGTGCATCACGAAGTCGACGTCGATCTCCGGGTAGACAGCGTCAAGGCGCGACTGCCGGACGGTGTAGGTCCGCATCGAGCCCCGAACGGCGGGATCCATGGCGAGCCATTCCCGGTACCAGCTGGCCTGGCTCATTTCGAACACCGGGAGGGGCAGCGGGCTGCCGTCCGCCGCGAGGGACGGGATCATGAGCTTGATCCGGAGGTCCAGCGTTTCGCCGTGGACGCCGAAGTCCCGCAGGGAGTACCCGCCGAACGTGATCCTGCGGAAGTTGGGGCTCAATTCCTGGACCGATGTCACAGTGACTTCGAACGCCAGGGTCATGGGCTCGGTGTTCATCGTCTTTGCGGCGGCAGTTTCCCGGGTTTTCATGAAACGAGCTCCAGTTCGTTGGCGGGGACGCGGTGGCGGCCGATGGGAATGACCAGGGGTGTTCCGGTAATGGGATCGGGGATAACGCGGGACTCGAGGCCAAAGACATTGCGGACCAGGCCCTCCGTGACCACCTCGGAGGGTGACCCGACTGCCACCACGGCTCCGCCCTTCATGGCGATGACGTTGTCCGCGTACCGGGCGGCCAGGTTCAGGTCATGCAGGACGATGGCAACGGTGGTGCCGCGCCGCCGGTTCAGGTCCGTCACGAGGTCCAGGACCTCCACCTGGTGCGCGAGGTCCAGGTAGGTGGTGGGTTCGTCCAGGAGGAGCACGTCGGTTTCCTGCGCAAGGGCCATGGCAATCCATACCCGCTGCCGCTGTCCGCCGGAGAGTTCGTCCACGTTCCGCCCGGCGAGGGCAAGCGTCTCGGTGGCTTCCAGTGCGCGCTGCACTGCAGCTTCGTCCTGCGGGCTCCAGCTCCGGAAGAAGCCCTGGTGCGGATAGCGTCCGCGGCCCACCAGGTCCCTCACGGTGATGCCGTCCGGGGCTGTGGGGTGCTGCGGGAGGAGGCCCAGGGTACGGGCCAGTTGGCGGGCGGGCAGCGAGTGGATGTCCTTGCCGTCCAGGGCGACGGTGCCGGCCGCAGGTTTGAGGAGCCGGGACAGCCCGCGGAGGAGGGTGGACTTCCCGCAGGCGTTGGCACCCACGATCATGGTCACCTTGCCTTCCGGGATTTCGGCGTTGAGCCCGTCCACCACGCAGCGCTGGTCATATTTCAGCGTCAGGTCCTTGGCGTTGAGAACTGCCACGTCAGGCTTCCTTTCGGTTGGCCGTGACCAGGAGCCACAGCAGGAACGGGGCACCGAGCGCACCGGTGATGACGCCCACCGGCAGGACGGTGCCGCCCAGCAGCAGGGGTGCAAGGTTGGCGGCCAGGTAGTCCGCCGCAAGGACAATGAGGGCACCCACCAGGGCCGACGCCGGGAGGCTGGCCTTGCCGGTAAGGCGCCGGGCAATGGGCCCGGCCAGGAAGGCGACGAACGAGACAGGGCCGGCTGCCGCCGTCGCCACGGCCGCGAGCGAGACGGCGATGATGACCAGCGCCAGGCGCGTGGCACCGACGCGGACGCCGAGGCCCGCGGCGGCATCCGGGCCAAGCTCCAGGATGCGCAGCGGGCCGGCGATGGCTGCAACGGCGGGAATAAGGACGGTGAGGGCAAGGGCCAACACCCCTGCCCGGTCCCAGCTGGCGGAGTTCAAGGAGCCGTTGAGCCAGACGAGGGCATCCGCTGCGGTGCGGATGTCGGCGCGGGTCATAAGGAAGCTCACCACGGCATGCAGCGCGGCGGCGATGCCCACTCCCGCCAGGATGAGCCGGTTGCCGGCAGCATCGCCCCGGCCGGTTCCGCCCATGGCGCCGCTGGAGATGGCGTAGATCAGCGCCGCGACACCGAGCGCGCCGGCAAGCGCTGCCCCGGAGACGGCCGCGCCGGACGCGCCGAAGATGACGATGGCGGTCACGGCGGCGGCACTGGCGCCGTAGCTGATGCCGATCACGTCCGGGCTGGCCAGCGGGTTGCGGAGCATCGTCTGGAACAGGGCTCCGGCCAGGCCGAACGCCACACCGATCATGGTGCCGATGACGGCACGCGGCAGCTTGTTTTCCATCACGATGAAGCTGGCACCGGGGATCTTTTCCCCGCCTGTCAGGTGCCCGATGAGGATTTTGAAGAAGTCCGGGATGGTCACGGTGTAGCTGCCCAGCAGCACGGACACTGCGAAGAGGATTACGACGGCGGCGGCGAGGACGGCGGTCCGGTTCACCCGCAGCCGTCCCCGGCGTTGCCCTGTCAGTTGTGGTCCCTTAAAGCCGGTTGTGGGAGCCGTGCCTGACAGGTCGACGGGGGTTTTGGTCATGCTCACAGTCCGGCCCCCTTGCCGCGGCGGATCAGCCAGACGAAGACCGGTGCTCCGACGAGGGCGGTCATGATGCCGGCCGGGACTTCGCCGGGAAGGAGGACCACGCGGCCGATGATGTCGGCCCCCAGCAGCAGCGCCGGTGCGAGGACCAGGGAGAATGGCAGGATCCAGCGGTAGTCGGGGCCGGTGAGGAAGCGGACCGCATGCGGGATGACCAGGCCCACGAAGGCGATGGGCCCGGCAAGGGCAGTGGCGGAACCGCACAACAGCACGATTCCCAGGGCAGTGACGGCCCTTGCCAGTCCCACGCGCTGGCCGAGGCCGCGGGCAATGTCGTCGCCGAGGGCCAGGCTGTTGAGGACACGGCCGGTCAGCAGCACAATGAGTGCTCCCGCGGCAAGGAATGGAAGTCCGGAGAGCACCACGGACCAGTCGCGCCCGGCGATGCCGCCCACCTGCCAGAAGCGGAACCGGTCCAAAGTGTCCTGGCTGGAGACCAGGATGACGTTCATCAGGGAGTAGAGGCCCGCATTCAGTGCGGCGCCCGCCAGGGCGAGCTTCACCGGGGTGGCCCCGTCCCTGCCAAGCGAGGCAATGAGGTACACCACCACGGCGGCACCAGCGGCCCCCACGAAGGCGAACCAGATGTAGCCGGAGAGGGAGCCGATGCCGAAGACGTAGATTCCGGTCACCACGGCGAGGGCGGCACCGGCGTTGACGCCCATGATGCCGGGGTCAGCCAGCGGGTTGCGGGCCACGCCCTGCATGGCTGCACCTGCAAGGCCCAGCGCACCGCCGGCCACCAGGCCAAGGACCGTGCGGGGAATACGGGCGTGGACCACGGCATGGTCACCGTTGGCGGGGTCGAGCGCGGTGAGCGCCTGCCAAACGGTGGCCAGGGGAAGGCCCCGCGCGCCAATGGCCAGGGAGGCCCCGGCAAGCAGGGCAAGTACGACGACGGCGGCCAGCAGCCAGGCGGCGCGCTGCCCTGCGAATGCGCGGCCGCGGGTGCCGCCAGGTGCCGGATCCGGCACCAAAGTGCCGGGACCGGGCTCACGGCGCGCCGCCGTCGTCGTACTGTCGGTCATTTATCTGTTCCTACCTGAGCGGTGCTTACTTCACGGCATCCGCTGCGGTGGCCAGCTGGGGCAGGAACGTATCCAGCGACCACGGCAGGCTCAGCGGGGAGGAAGCGGAGATGGACAGCGTCAGGGTGTTGTCCGAATCGGCAACCAGGGCGCCGTTCTTGATGGCAGGGATCTGGCTCAGCAGGGGGTCTGACTTGATGGAATCAGTGGTGGCTGCATCCGGCACCCAGGTCACGAAGATGTCCGATTCGAGCTCATTGGCTTTTTCAGCCGACCAGGGGAGGAAGAACTCCTTGGAACCCTTGGACTTCTCCTCCACGATCGGGGCCAGCTTCATGCCGATCTCGTTGAGGAAGCGGGGGCGGTTGTCCATGGCGGTGTAGACGTTGACGCCGTCGCCCTTGGCCGGCTCGAGGTTGCCGTAGATGAAGCTCTTGCCGGCGAGCTGCGGGTACTCGGCAACCTTGTCCTTGATGGCGGCCTCGGTGTCGGAAATCAGCCTGGTTGCCTCGGCGTCCTTGCCGAGTGCCTTGCCGATGATGGAGGTGGAGTCCTGCCAGGAGGTTCCGTACGCGATTTCCGGATGGGCCACAACCGGGGCGATCTCGCTCAGTTTCTTGTAGTCCTCCTCGGTGAGGCCGGAGTACGCGGCCAGGATGACGTCCGGGGTGAGCTTGGCGATCTCGGTGAAGTTGATGCCGTCCGCCTCGGAGTACTGGACCGGGGCCTTGTCCGAGCCGAAGCCTGCGCCGAGGTCCTCCAGGGCTGCGTCCTTCCAGGGCGTGGAGCCCTGCTCGTTGCCGCCCCATTCGTTCTTGGGAACGCCCACCGGGACAACACCCAGGGCAATGGCCACATCGTCATTGACCCAGGAAACGGTGGCTACCCGGGTGGGCTGCTTCTCGATGGTGGTCTTGCCGTACACGTGCTCGATGGTGACGGGGAACTGCGCGCTGCTGGCGCTGGATGCGCTGGCGTCCGAGGCGGAGGACGCGGGGCCTGTTGAACAGGCGGAGAGGGTAAGTGCCGCTGCGGCCAGGACGGCCGTTGCCTTGCCGGCTGATTTGAACAGCGTGCGGCGGGTGGTGCCGGGTCCGGAGAAGAGGGGGGAAGTCACAGAACTCCTTAAGTGAATGAAGCGAACTTAAGTAAGGCTAACCTAGCCTCGGGGCCATTACGCAAGGTTTCTGTAACTTATTCCCCATCGTGACGAAGCACACACCCCGCCGACGCTCTCTCACTTAATGCAGGAAAAACCCAAACCCTCTATCACCGGGTGATGGAGGGTCTGGGGAAAAGGCACATTAAGTGAGAGAGGGTTCCGTCAGCGCAGGACGATATCCACCGGGTTCGCTTCGGAGCGCCAGGCGCCTTCTTCGCCCGGCCGGGGCTTGATGACAGGCGCGGTGAGCACGCCGGAGCGGTTTGTGCGCTTGTCCCGGAGGATTTCGGTGACGGAACCGAGGTGCCGGGAGAGGTCGATGACGTTCTCCGGGGCAGCCAGCAGCAGCTGGAAGCCGAATTCGTGCAGCGCCTTGATCCCGGCGCCCGCAAACTCCTCTGACGCCAGAACGAAAGCCTCATCCATCATCACGGTGCCGTACGTGGTGAACCCCTGCTCGGCGATGCCCAGCTGGTAGCTCAGGGCCGCGGCCATGATGAAGGCCGTGAAACGCTGCCGTTCACCGCCGGACATGGATCCGGTGTCCGCGTGCATAAAGACCTCGGTTTTCCCGCGCGCCTCGCGGTGTTCCTTGCACTGGATGAACAGGTGGCCGCGCACATCCAGCACCTCGGCCCGCCACCGCCTGTCCTCCGGCGCCTGTGAGCCCAGCCGCTTCACCAGGGTTTCCAGGGACTTATAGCGGGCCGTGAGCTCGGCGTCGTCGTCCCTTTCCTGGCCGGCCCCCTCCGCCTTGGAGGCGTCCGGGCGGACGGGCCGGGCGTGCCGCGCCTTGAGGGCGTTATGGATGGCGTCCTTGAACTGTTTGGCAGTGGGCGGCAGCGTTTGCTTGATGTCGAGCTCCAGGAAGCTGCCCTCGTGGAAGTTGACCTGCGACAGGATGCCGTTCAGCGGAAGGATGCGGCTGGTGATGGAGCGGCGTTCCTCGTCGAGCAGGTGCAGGAGGGTGCTGAAGGATTCGTGCGTGCGCTGGTTGAAGAACTGCCGGAATTCCGCCTCCTGGGCGGGCAGCCCGTCGCTCACGATCGCATGGTAGCGGGTCTCGAACTCGCCCGCGGCGCCGATGGTGGTGCCATGGTCCGCGGAGATGGCGCTCCCCCACTCCCGGACGAACCCCTCGAAAATCCTCGTCAGCCGCTCCGCCGTGGACTGCCCGCGCGACTCCGCTGCGTGCAGTTCACCCAGCAGTCCGGTCCGCACCCGGTTGGCCAGGTTGTCCAGCTCGTGCATCTCCGTCACGTCGCCGAAGTCGGCAAAGTACGGTTCCAGCGCGCTGACCGTAGCGTCCGACGGCGGAGCCTGGGCCAGGCGCTTGCGTGCGGCTTCCAGCAGCGAATCTCCCGCGGTCAGCTGCCGGTCCAGCGACTTGTATTCGCTTTGCAGGACGGCGGCGGCCTCGGTGCTGGACTGGTGCTTCTGCCGCGCTCCTTCGATGGCCGCGCGGAGGGGCTCCAGGTCCGCCTGGGCGGCCAGCGCATCCTTGAGTCGCTGTTCGATCCGGGCCAGCTCCTCGGCAGCAACCTCCGCCGAAACCTGTTCCCACGAACGGTGGTCCTCCGCGACCCGGCGCAGGGCCTCGAGCTGCCGGCTCATGCCCTGGTGCGAATCCTCCCGGCTTTGCGCGAGCTCCGCCGCCTTGGCAACCTCCTGCCGCAGGTCCTCCACCTGGCCGGCCACGAGTTCCAGCTTGGCGGCGTTGTCGAACCCGAGGACGTAGTCCTGCCGGCTGGTAAAGCGGTCGTCCTTTTCCACCGTGTGGCGGTTGCGCTTCACCACGCCGCCCAGGCTGAGGCCGCGGTCCAGCCCGGCGAGCTCGTCCGGATCCTCAACGCAGGGGTAGGCAAAATCAAGCGCGATCCGCTCACGGATCCAGGATCCCGCTTCGGCGGCGACGCCCGTGGTGAGGATGTCCAGCTTGGTGAGCAGGTCGCCGTCGTGCACGTCCTCCAGCGCCAGCGCACCGCCGGATAGCGGCTTGGACACGTCAACCGCCCGCAGCGCTCCGCGCACGTTGTGGCCGTTGAGGTAGCGGGTCACGGCAGCGAAGTGGGCACCGGGCACCAGGAGCGTGGTGGCGAGGTTGCGGAGCGCACGCTCGGCGGCTGGGCGCCATTTTTCCTCCCCCTCGGCAAGGTCCATCAGCTCGCCGGCGAACGGCATCCGGTCCTCGGGTATGCCGGTGGCGGCGGCGATCGCTGCGCGGTTTTCAATGCTCGACGGCGGCAGCAGCGACTTGCGCGTCTTCAGCGAGACGAGCTCCTGCTCGGACGCGGCCAGCTCCCGCTTCTTCGTGGCGTGCGCGTCGAACGCTTCGAAGCGCAGCTCCTGCAGGGCCTGGGAGTCGTCCTTGAGCTCTGCCGACCTCGCGGCCGCTTGCTCGTGCGCCTGTTCCCAACCACCGGAGGACCACTCCAGCTGCAGGCCGGCGTCGGTCAATGCCTGGCGCGCCGCCTCCTCCACCTGCTCGCGGAGCTTCAGGCCCACGCGCGCGTTCTCCAGCGACTGCTCAATGGCGGAAATCGCGTTGCCGCCCTGGTTGTTGTAGTCCGCCTCCAGCTGGCGCAGCTCCTTGGCCAGCCCGTCCCGGACCGCCCGTTCGGCACCGAGCTCCTTGGCCTTCGCCTGGGCCAGCTCCTTGAAGCGGAGCAGTGTCTTTTCGTGGACCGAGACGGCCAGCTGCTGCTTGTAGGCCTCGAATTCCTCGCCGGCCAGGTCCCGCAGCCGGTTCGCGTCCAGGAGCGCCTGCGCGTACTCCTTGTTGAGCCCGGGAACCGGGGCGAGCTGGTCCCGCTGCTGCCGGACGTCCTCCAGCCGCTGCCGGATGGACATCAGGTTGCTGAATTCCTCCACGACGTCGTCCGCTGCCGCAAGCGTGGCCGGGGCGTCCAGGACCTGGTCGCGGAAGAAGGTGTTGACGCTGCCGCCGAGGCCCTTGCCGGCCTGGATCACGCGCAGGAGCGGAAGGGCCTGGTCCGAGTTGATGCCGAGCAGCCGGCGGAATCGTTCCGCAAACGCCTTGTGGACATCGAAAACCTGGGCCTCCGGGAAGATCGCCTCCAGGGCAGCCTTGGTGAACCGTTTGTCGGCGATGCCTTCCAGCGCCTCCAGGTCCAGCGGCTGGTGGTCCACAAGGTAGAAGCGTCCCACGCTGGACTCCGTGCCGTTCTTGGGCAGGTCGAACAGCGCCGAAACGGTCACCCGCGTGCCCGCGGCGTTGTCGAACGTCAGGGCGACGGCGGACCAGGTGGCACCGGGCCGCTGGAAGGCACTCGCCGAGCCCTCGCCCACGGCCTTGTCGCCCACCTTGCCACGCATGTACGTAAACGTGGTCCGCTTGTCCTCCACGGCACCGCCGGACCGCTGGGCGGCGGCCTCATTGGACCTCGGCCGGGCGTCGAACACCCGCAGCATGGCATCAAAGAGCGTCGACTTGCCGACGCCGGAGTTGCCGGTCAGCAGCGTGCCGTTCCGGTCCACGTGCATCGTGTGCGCCCCGTGGAACGTGCCCCAGTTGACCACCTGCACCAGGGCAAGGCGCATCTGGCCGGGGTTCGTCAGCTCGCCCATAGGCAGCATGCTCGCGATGCTCACTGGGCATCCTCCACTTCGGTTGCATCCCCGGTCCCGACGGGGTCAATCACCGGATCCGTGTCCAGCTCTATTAATGCCTCGGTGCCCGCGGGATCCGTGGTCGCCGCCACCAAGGCTTCTATTTGGGCCGGGATGTCGCCGATGTTCTCGAAGGGGAGGGCAAGGGGCAGCGCATTGGAAATGGTGTAGACGTCCTCCAGGCCCGTGGGCAGGAGGAGCTGGCGGGCCAGCAGCTTGGTGATGGCCCTGTTAACAACGTCCGAATCCCGGAGCGCGTCCTGCTGGCCCGCGGGCTGGTAGTGCGCCACGAGGTCGGCGATCTCCTCGCGCGTGATGGTGGGGTCCGTCTGCGCCGTGACATGCCGGTCCAGCAACAGGCGCAGCCGGAGAAGCACTATGGTCTCCACCCGGCTGAGCGCACGCTGCTGCCGGAGGATGCTGGAGCGGGCGCTGCCCCCGATCGCGTCCGGATCCACCGGCCGCAGGACGGCAATCTTCCGTTCGTGGTCCAGTTCCATGGTGAGGAACAGCTCCGACAACCGGCTGCGCAGGATCACCTGGTTGTCCAGGAGGACGGTCCAGAGCTTCTCGTCCCGGCCGCCGTCGATATACGGACCCTTGAGGAGCTTCACCAGCGCCTGCCGCACCTTCATGGAGAGCACGCCCGTATCACCCGGGAAGAGGGCCGCACCGTCGACGAACGTATCGCGCGGGGTGACGGCGAAAGGCCGCTCCGCACCGGAGGCCGCCCCTTCACCGCGCTCTACCTCCGGGGCCGCCGTCGTCGTCATTTCTTCAGTCATCGTGAATCCTTTGGAAGCGTGACCAGCGGCAGGTAGGCCCTGCGTGGGGTTCCGTCTATCTGTTCGAAGTCCAGGGCGTCGAGGGCTTCCCTGTCGAAGCCCGCTCCGGCGTGGAGGGCGTGGGAGAGGAGCGCCCGGATGGTGTTGATGTGCTGCTCCTCCGGGGGCAGCTGCTGCCAGGCTTCGGAAAGGGTGGCGGCGCCGGCCATGGCCGCGCGCACCACCTCGGGCTTGGCCTTGCCGGTCCTCGGCGAGCGCACGCGGTCGGCATCGCTGAACGCGATGGGATCCGCAAGTTTGGGCGGAGCGGCGAACTCGTCGGGGTCGAAGAGCTTGACCATGGACAGCGACTCGAATCCGGCGTTGAAGAGGACAGGACCGCGGACCAGGCCGGGGCGGTCCCGTTCGTACGGAAGGGACCGGATGGCCTGCTCCGCTTCCCGGAGCACCTGGCGGAGCCGGACTGACTGGCGGAAGTCGTCGCTTTGGACGTAGGTGTTGAGGCTTTCACTCAGCTTGCCGTAGATCCGCTGGATCTGGCTGTGCTGCTGGCGAAGCTCGGCCACCAGGTTCTTCAGCGTTTCCCGGTCCTCGGGCGAGAGGTCGTCGGCGAACTGCCGGCTGAGGACCTCGCCGATCGCGGACCGGAACCTCAGCTGCTGCTGCGGGTCCTCGAGGAACGCGGTGAAGGAACGGAAGGTCCTGCCCTCGGGGCTCTGGCGGAGGCGCTTGTCCGCTTCCAGGACCTGGGCCATGGTGGCGCCCTTGGTGAGCGACTCCTCGATGATCTGGTTGCGCAACCCGCCCACCAGTTCCTCGATCCGGTCACGCATCTTCTTGTAGTCGGCCGGCAGGCTCGCGGCGAGGTCCAGGATGTTGCCCGCGGCTTCCACCGCCTCGTCGTCGTCCAGCAGGCCGTCGAACTCGCCGGAGCTGATGTCCTGGATCAGCTGCCGGCGTTCTTCAATCTCCTCTTCCAGCGACTCGAGGCGGGCGCTCTGGTCCGGGTTGGTCTCGTTGGCGAGCTTCTCGACGTCGCCCAGCAGCGTGCCGAGGCGTGATCCGTTGAGCGTGGAGCGTTCGCTGGAGAGGCTGTCCAGGAAGGCAAGCACGCGGGCGGCCGGTTCCGTTACCTCGTAAACGATCTGGCCGGACTGGTTCCGCCGCGTCAGGAACTGCCGGCGCGTCCACTCATCGCCAAAGGACTTTCCATTGGCCCCGCCGCCCAGCCCGGGCTCCTGCCGGCGCAGCTCCTCAAGGAAGGAGTCGACGTCGGCGTGGAACTCCTCGAGCGGAAGCTGGGGGCGGGTGCGGGTGAAGGATGCCTGCAGCACCGCGATCACCCAGGGGGCCGAGCGCGTCAAGGCCCAGGCAGGTCCTTTGGTCAGGAGTTCGAGGTCCCGGAGCCGGGCGCTGATGGCCTCAGCGGATGACCTGGCGGAGCGGGGCACACACTCTCCTTGGGCTGTTTGCGGGGGCGGGGCGGCGGCTTGGATGGAAAACTGCCAACTACAAGGTTAACGCAGGCGCCGCGACCGCTTCGTGACCTACCCGGCCGTAGTGTTTCGATCCCATACCAACAGCTTCTGCCGGCCCGGCTGCTATGGCTGGGCGGAGAGGTCCCACCCTACGCTTCTGCTACTGATCTCAACCAAAGCAACGTCGCAGCAGGGGGACTCAATGCACTTCGATCTCAGTTCAGTTGAAACCGCCACCATGGTCTTCGCGGGCACCCTGGTGTTCGCCGTGATCCTGGCGGTATTCGTCCTGGCGGCGGGACTGGTTGCCCTGGTGCTGCTGGGAATCGGAAAGCTGGGCTGGACCGTGGTTTCCACAATCCTCCTGGCCGTGGTCCACGGTATCAACGCAGGCTGGGACAGGCTGGTCCATCACGCGGCGGGGGTGGATGTTTCCGGCGATTTCCAGGCCCAGCACTCCCCTAGCACCGGAACCTACCCGCGGGTAATCTTGAGGGACAGCTGAAGGGTTCTCCAACCCGGCGGATCCATGGCTACACCGGCCATTCCGGCCAAGGAGATAACCCATGAGCTCCGCCACTGACAGCACCTCCGCAACAAGCCCCGCCACCGGCCTCCCCGTTTCCACCGCAACGGCAACGGACGCACACCCCGGGGAGACCCCCGTTCCCGCCGGAAAACTTGGTGCCGGCGCCACAGCCCAGGATGCCCGCGCCGTAGCGGAGGCCGCACGGGAAACCGGCTGGGAGCGCCCGAGCTTCGCGAAGGGGCTGTACTTGGGCAGCTTCGACCTCGGGCTGGTCCACCCCTGGCCGGCCCCCGATCCTGCCTCCGTGGAGCGGGGCGAGGCATTCATGGAGCGCCTGACCGGGTTCGCCCGCACCATGGACGGCCGGGTGATCGAGCGCGAGGCCAAGATCCCGGACGAGTACATCCGGGGCCTGGCGGACCTCGGTGTTTTCGGAATGAAGATCCCGGAGGAATACGGCGGCCTTGGGCTCTCCCTGGTTTACTACGGCCGTGCCCTGGCGCTCCTGGGCAGCGTCCATCCAAGCCTCGGCGCGCTCCTCTCGGCCCACCAGTCCATCGGCGTGCCGGAACCGGTCAAGGTTTTCGGAACCCCTGAGCAAAAGCGCGAGTACCTGCCGCGCTGCGCCGCCGGGGCCATCACCGCCTTCCTGCTGACGGAACCGGATGTGGGCAGCGATCCCGCCCGGCTGGGCAGCACGGCAACGCCAACGGACGACGGCGATGCGTACCTCCTGGACGGCGTCAAGCTTTGGACCACCAACGGAGTGGTTGCGGAACTGGTGGTGGTGATGGCCGTGGTCCCTGCGCACACTGATGCGGACGGCACCATGCACAAGGGCGGCATCAGCGCGTTCGTGGTGGAGATGGACTCGCCGGGCATCACCGTGGAGAACCGGAATGCGTTCATGGGCCTGCGCGGGATTGAGAACGGCGTCACCAGGTTCCACCAGGTCCGCGTGCCGGCTGCCAACCGGCTGGGCCGCGAAGGCCAAGGCCTGAAGATCGCGCTGACCACGCTCAATACCGGGCGCCTTGCGCTGCCTGCGCTGTGCGTGGCCTCCGGCCGGTGGAGCCTGAAGATTGCCCGGGAATGGTCCAACGCCCGCACTCAATGGGGCAGGCCGGTGGGCGAGCACGAGGCCGTGGGCAAGAAGATCGCCTTCATCGCGGCTTCCGCCTTTGCGCTGGATGCGGTGTTCGAGCTCTCGGCCGAACTTGCGGACGCCGGCCAGAAGGACGTGCGGATTGAAGCCGCCCTTGCCAAGCTCTGGGCCACGGAGATCAGCTGCCAAATCGCCGACGAACTGGTGCAGATCCGCGGCGGCAGGGGCTTTGAGACCGCCGAATCCCTGGCTGCACGCGGCGAGCGCGCCGTCCCGGCCGAGCAGCAGCTGAGGGACCTGAGGATCAATCGGATTTTCGAGGGGTCCTCGGAGATCATGCGGCTGCTCATCGCCCGGGAAGCGGTGGACGCGCACCTGGCCGCCGCGGGCGAGCTTGCATCCCTTGACGCAAGCCTGTCCGATAAGGCGAAGGCCGCCGTCGGCGCTTCCGGTTTTTATGCCAAGTGGCTCCCCAAGCTGGTGGCCGGGGCCGGCATGGACCCGCGCTCGTACAGCGACTTCGGCCGGCTGGCCAAGCAGCTGCGGTTCGTGGAGCGCTCGTCCCGGCGCCTTGCACGGCAGACGTTCTACGCCATGGGCCGCTGGCAGGCCAGGCTCGAAAGGAAGCAGGCGTTCCTGGGCAGGGTGGTGGACATCGGCGCCGAGCTGTTCGCCATGACGGCCTGCTGCGCCCGGGCGGAGATGCTGCTCCACACCGCTCCCGAAAAGGCCGCCAGCGCCTACGAACTCGCCGAGGCGTACTGCGAGCAGGCCAGGGTGCGCGTGGACGAATACTTCGACCAGCTATGGCGGAACACGGACGACGGCGACCACGCACTCACGCGGAAGGTCCTCGCCGGAGAGTACACCTGGCTGGAGGAAGGCGTGCTGGACCAGTCTGAAGGAACGGGTCCGTGGATCGCCGACGCCTCTCCCGGCCCCTCCCAGAAGGACAACCTGCACCGCAGGTACCGGTAAAGCTGCAGGTCACAAAATAGTAAGCATCCTTGCTATCCCTCCGGGCCGATGGTTGAGTGGATTCATGAGCAGCTCAACAGACCCAGACAACCTGCCTTCGAGGCGAGCCCGGGAGGACGCTGACCGGAACCGAAACCAGCGCGACGATACCGCCGGCGGCGAACCCACCCGCTCCTACCCGCAGGTGCCGGCAACCGATGCCGCCCCTACCTCCGCCTACGACCGCGTGCCGGCGGACCGCACAGGATCCTCGGGCGCCTACGCCGAGCGGGACTACGTCGCCACGCCCCCTGCCCCGGCTGCTGATCCGAACCTCACAGACCGGCAGACTGCCGTCGCCCGGGAAAAGGAACGGTTCGGCGGCATCAAGGTGGGCTCCGCGTTCTTCGGCTGGCTCACGGCCACGGGCATGGCCGTCCTGCTGACCGCCCTCGTGGCGGCGGCCGGAACCGCCGTTGGCCTTGCCACCAACACGGACGTCAATGAGGCCGTCAACCAGGCGGCGCAGAACCAGGGCACGGTGGGGCTGGTGGGCATCATTGTCCTGCTGGTCATCCTGTTCCTGTCCTACTATTGCGGCGGTTACGTGGCAGGACGCATGGCGCGCTTCAACGGCGCCAAGCAGGGGGTCATGGTGTGGATCTGGGCGCTGATCGTGGCAGTACTCGTTTCCATCCTTGGCCTCGTGTTCGGACAGCAGTTCAACGTCCTGGCCAACCTGAACAGCTTCCCGCGCATCCCCGTCAATGAGGGCCAGTTGACCACCACCAGCATCATCGCCGCCGTGGTGGTAGCCCTGGTGGCCCTGGTAGGTGCTGTATTGGGCGGACTCGCGGGCATGCACTTCCACCGGAAGGTGGACCGGGCCGGCTTCACGCCGGACAGTGACTACGCCGACGAGTAGTCAGGCCAGCATCTCCCCGTCCAGATAGAGCCACCGCCGATGTTCCCGGATGAACCTGCTGTTCTCATGCAGGACCCCGCGTTCGCCGCCGTGCCGGTAGTAGGCCTTGAACTCAACGGTCCCCGCGGTATCCAGCGGCCCGCCCCGGGAGGTGGAGAGAATATCCAGGCGCCGCCACTCCATCCCCGGATCCAGTTCCAGTTCCGCCGGCGCTGTCCGGGGATGCCAGGTGCGCAGCAGGTAGTCACCGTCAAGAAGCACGAACGCGCTGTAGCGGGCGCGCATCAACTGCTCCGCGGTGGCGGCCTCCGCCGCGCCTCCGTGGAACCGCCCGCAGCACTGTCCGTACGGCTCTCCGGACAGGCACATGCAGTTTTTGTGGTCCCTGGAGTCGGTCATCCCACCGATGCTGTCACATGGGTAACAGCTTTGCTACAACCAGGGAAGCAGCCGGGCACCCGGCGGCACGGCCCCGCAAAAATCCGTAAGGTGGAGAAGGTGCCGGCGCCCGGGCAGGGTGGTGCCGGCCCCGGCCCTGTTGCCGGCAGAGAGGAGAGATGACGTGGAAAATCCGGATACGCTCATCCTCAACCTGACTTTTTTGGGCACCGTGGGAGTCGCCTTCCTGATGTTCCTGGTCCTCTTCCTGCTGGGCGTCATCACCCTGGTCCTGGCAGGACTTGGCCGGCTCGCCGCCGTCTTGCTGTTGGCCCTGTTCGGCAGGGGCACCGGCAACGAATCACTCCCGCTGGTGCGCTTGACGGCGCCGGCCGGCAGCCAGCAGGGCCCGGGCAGGGCGGCCGACGACGGTGCTGGCGCGGCATCCGCAGCGCGCCGGCCACGCCCCGGGCTGCTCGTGCGGGCCTTCCGCCGCCGGCCGGAAAAGACGCCCCGCGATTGGCGCACCGCGCTGAAGCCCGCCCGCTTGAAGTCCTCGCTGCGCACCGCCGTCGAACACCACCCTGCACTGGCTGCCGCCCGCCGCGAACCGCCAGTCCTTGCCGGGGACTGGGCCGCCGCCGTCGCAGATGCGGACGCCCGCGCAAAAGCCAGGGCGCGCGCAGCAAAGCCGCAAATAAAACTCTCAGTGCGCGATCTTCCTGATCCGAGAGTGCCGGCTGAAAAGGTGGCGGAAGTGGCGCCGCTGGTGGAGTCCGCGCTTGATACCAGCCGTCCTTCCCGCGAGCTGCCGCGGTCCTTCAAGAAGCCGCAGGCTCCCCACCCCCTGGCTCCGCTGGACACCGGCTCGCTGGCATCCCTCTCCGGTCCGGCGCATATGATCAAGGCTGCGGAAAGAGATAAGGGAGCAGGAACCACGGGCCCGGCTTCAAAGGGCAAACAGCCCTTACCCTGAGCAACCATCTGGGCTAGCGTGAAACCCATGGAATTCAGATACCTCGGAAACAGCGGATTCAAAGTCTCGGAAATCACATTCGGCAACTGGCTCACACACGGCTCGCAGGTTGAAAACGACGTCGCCTCGCAGTGTGTGCGCGCCGCCCTTGACGCCGGCATCAGCACGTTCGACACCGCCGACGTCTATGCCAATACGGCTGCGGAAACAGTCCTGGGCGAAGCCCTGAAGGGCGAGCGCCGCGAATCCCTCGAGATCTTCACCAAGGTTTACGGCCCCACCGGCCCCAAGGGCAAGAATGATCTTGGCCTGTCCCGGAAGCACATCATGGAGTCCATCAACGGCTCCCTCCGGCGGCTCCAGACGGACTACGTGGACCTTTACCAGGCCCACCGCTACGACTTCGAAACCCCGCTGGAAGAAACCATGCAGGCGTTCGCGGACATCGTCCGGCAGGGCAAGGCCCTGTACATCGGCGTCAGCGAGTGGACCGCGGAACAGCTGCGTGAAGGCCACGCCCTGTCCAAGGAACTCGGCTTCCAGCTGATCTCCAACCAGCCGCAGTATTCCATGCTGTGGCGGGTCATCGAGGCAGAGGTTGTCCCGGCGTCGGAGGAACTGGGTGTCTCCCAGATCGTCTGGTCGCCCATGGCCCAGGGCGTCCTCAGCGGCAAATACCTTCCCGGCCAGCCCGCACCGGAAGGCAGCCGCGCCACGGACCAGAAGGGCGGAGCCAAGATGATCGAGCGCTGGATGCGCGACGACGTCCTGGCCGGCGTCCAGGACCTCAAGTCCATCGCCGAGGAAGCCGGGCTGTCCATGCCGCAGCTGGCGGTGGCCTGGGTGCTGCAGAACCCGAACGTTGCCTCAGCCATCGTGGGCGCCTCGCGCCCCGAGCAGATCGCGGACAGTGTGGGCGCTGCAGGCGTGACGCTGGAACCGGAGGTCCTGAAGAAGATCGACGACGCCATCGGTTCACTGGCCGAGCGCGATCCCGCCCAGACCAAGTCCCCGGCCAAACGGGAAGCATAGGCGCCCCTCTGGCGTCCGCCGAGGAGAGTATCCGGCCTGGGCTTCACGCATTCCCGGCAGCGGCCCCTGCCTCCCGCCCCGCCGCCTTCGTTGACGGACAGCGGACTTCGTTGACGGACGGCCGGGGCGGGCGTAAACCTGAGGCACGGGAGCTTCCAGCCCGCCGAGCAGAATCCCCAGGCGAAAGAGTCGCAGCGCCATGAAACAGGCCTCCACGAACCAGCAGTCTTCCGGTCCGGCTGCGGCGGCGCCTCCCACCCCGCCCGCTGCCGGGCCCACCACTGACCCGCTCACCCGGGAGGAACTTCAGTTGGGTGCGCGCAACCACTCCATGCCGCTGGAGGCGCTCCGCCGGGACATCACTCCGCCGGGGCTCCACTACGTGCTGACGCATTTCGATATTCCGGACATCGACGCTTCCTCGTGGCACCTCCGGATCAGCGGCGCGGTTGAAATGGCCCTGGAACTGAGCATGGCGGCCCTGCGCAAGGACCCCGCCATCACGGTACCCGTCACCTTGGAGTGCGCGGGGAACGGACGCTCGCTCCTGGATCCGCGGCCGCTTAGCCAGCCGTGGATCATGGAGGGCGTGGGCACCGCGCACTGGACCGGGGTTCCGCTCGCCTACCTCCTGGGCAAGGCGGGCGTCCTGCCGCACGCTGTGGAGGTGGTGTTCACAGGATCGGACCAGGGCGTCCAGGGCGGCGTCACCCAGCGCTACGCGCGGAGCCTGCCGATCCATGAAGCGATGCGTCCCGACGTCGTCCTTGCCTACAAAATGAACGGCAGCGAACTGCCGCCGCAGCACGGATACCCGCTCCGGCTGGTAGTGCCCGGCTGGTACGGCATGGCCAGCGTGAAGTGGCTGGAATCCATTGAGGTGGTCACGGCCCCTTTCCGGGGCTACCAGCAGGAGGTTGCCTACCGCTACCAGGATTCAGCGGACGACGCCGGGACTCCCGTTTCGCGGATCAGGGTGCGTTCGCTGATGGTTCCGCCGGGCATCCCGGACTTCTTCACGCGCACGCGGCTCCTGAAGCCCGGTCCGGTACTCCTGCAGGGCAGGGCCTGGTCCGGGAAGGGCGCGGTCACCGGCGTGGAGGTCGGCATCGACGGCACCTGGCAGCCCGCGCACCTGGATAAGCCCGCCGGCGGATACGCGTGGCGGAAGTGGACCATGCCGTGGGTGGCGGACCGGGGCGAGCACGAGCTCTCCTGCCGCGCAACGGATGAGACCGGTGCCACCCAGCCCTTGGAGCAGTCCTGGAACTATCAGGGCATGGGCAACAACATGGTGCAGCGGGTGAGTGTGACCGTGGAGTAACCGTTTGGCCTGCCTGGCCTCCGCGCCCGGGAGCCGCGGCTATACTCGGTGCCAGCCATGACCAGCCTTCCTTCCTCCCCCGCCAGCGTCCGCATCGATGCGTGGCTGTGGGCCATCCGCGCCTACAAGACCCGCTCCGCGGCCACCGCCGCCTGCCGAGCCGGCCATGTCCGCCTGAACGGAAGCCCGGCCAAGGCATCCGCGACGCTGGTCACCGGCGACACCGTGACCGTGCGGATGCCCGGCTACGAACGCATCCTTGAAGTGCGCCGGCTGATTGCCAAGCGCGTTGGCGCCGAGGCGGCCTCCCACTGTTTCACCGACCACACGCCGCCTCGCCCGGTTGCCCCGGCACTTGGCCTGCCGCAGCGCGACCGGGGCGCGGGCCGGCCCACCAAGAAAGACCGACGCGAGATGGAACGGCTCCGCGGTTCCGCATGAGCGACCTTGTCCTGGAGAACGTGCGGATGCCGGGGGACGCCGCTCCCGTCAGTGTGCACATCAGCGGCGGCCGCGTGAGCCGGATCGGTACTGCCGGGGAGTCCCCGGGCAGAGCGGCCGTGCTTGATGCGGAGGGGCTCTACATCGTGCCGGGCCTGTGGGACGAGCACGTCCACATGACCCAGTGGGCGCTGCACGCCAACCGGATCGACCTCTCCGGTGCGGTGACCGCCCGGGATGCTGCCGCCGTCGTCCGTTCCTTCGTGTCCGGCGCCGACCCCTCCGTGACCACTGTCGGCGTCGGCTTCCGTGACGCCCTATGGCCGGACGCGCCCTCGCTGGCTCTGCTGGATTCCGCCACCGGCGGCCGGCCGACGGCGCTGGTCAGTCACGACCTCCACAGCGTTTGGCTCAACTCGGCCGCGGCCAGCCGGTACGGAGTGCACGTGGACCCCTCCGGACTACTGCGGGAAGAGCCCGCTTTTGCCCTGACCCGGGAACTGGGACGGCTGCCGGACAGTGTCCTGGATGGCTGGGTCCGTGACGCCGCCCGGGCGGCTGCTGCCCGCGGCGTGGTGGGCGTGGTGGATTTTGAGATGACATGGAACCGGGACCCGTGGCTGCGGCGCATCGCCGGCGGGTTTGACGCCTTGCGTGTGGAGGCGGGTGTCTATCCGGCAGACCTTGAACGCGCCGTTGCCGAGGGCATGCGAACGGGGCAGCAGGTGGACGGCGGCGGCGGGTTGCTGAGCGTGGGACCGCTTAAGGTGCTCATTGACGGTTCCCTTAATACCCGGACTGCCTATTGTGTGGATCCTTACCCTTTCGGCGGGCGCGGGCTGCTGACAGTGAATCCTGGCGAGCTGGCGGCGTTGCTGGGCCGGGCGCGGGACACCGGGTTTGTTCCCGCCGTACACGCCATCGGGGATGCGGCCAACCAGGTGGCCCTTGACGCTTTTGAAAGCGCGGGCGTTGGCGGCCGGATCGAACATGCCCAGTTCGTCCGCCGGGAGGACCTTGCGCGCTTCGGGCCGCTGGGGGTGGCGGCCAGCGTCCAGCCGGTCCATGCGCTGGATGACCGGGACGCCGCGGATTCCAACTGGGCCGGGCGGACGGAGCGGGCCTTTCCGCTGCGGTCACTGCTCGATGCGGGGGCTTCGCTGCTGCTGGGCTCGGATGCACCGGTGGCGCCGCTTGAGCCGTGGCTGGCGATGTCCGCCGCTGCCCTGCGCGCACGGGGCGACGGGCGCGGGCCGTGGCATCCGCAGGAAGCCATCACGCGGGAGCAGGCCCTCCTGGCTTCAGCCCGGGGGCGCTCGCGTGTTTGTGTTGGCGACGCCGCTGACCTGGTGCTCCTCGATGGGGATCCGCTGACTGTGCCGGACGGGGAGTTCGCGGCAATGCCGGTGGCGGCCACGATGCTTGCCGGACGTTTTACATACGACGGCGGGTTGGTTTAGCTCCAGGTGCTTCTAGCCTTTGACGCGGGCCCTCACGAGGTTTGCGAAGGGGAGCTTTCCGTATCCTTCGATGAAGGCGGAGTGGTACTCCGCCTCGGCCTTGTTGAGTTGTTCCTGCGCGACTTCCTTCCAGGCGATGACCAGCTTTTCGGCGTCTGCGAGCTGCCAGACCAGGCGGCCGTCCCAGTGCCCCGGCGGCTTGCCCTGCCCGAAGTCCAGGAACTCCTGGATTTGCCGCCTGAGTCCGCGGTTGCCTTTGCTGCCGGGGCCGGCTTTGCCCAGGTAAAGGACAGCGGCAGTGTCCACCCATTCTGCGGCCAGGGCCGCTTCGGGGAGTGACGGGTCCCTTTTCTTGAAGACGCCGGCGGTGCTTTTCCTGAGGAAGCGGGGTTGGAACCCTTCCGGAGCCAGCACTGCGAAGAGCCCGGTTCCCTGGGGGATCCGCATGGCATCGAGCGCGCCGATTGGCCGGAAGCCGGCGAAGCCCTCCGCTTTCAGGCCCTTTTTGGTGAACTCCATACCTTCATTCAACAGCACGGCCTGTGCCTGTACGGCTTGCAGGCGAAGGTGCCTTGTTTATCCACATAGCGTTGAGGGGTGGGTGCCGTGCCGGGCCTGGGCTGGAAGGCTTAGGTTATGGAAGCGGTGGTGACGGGCCTGGAGGCGAAAGCAGGGCTGGATGCGGGTGGGGGGCTGGTGCCGGGTGGCCTTCCGGGGCCTTGTGTTGCCGACGTCCTGCGCGCGTTGGCTGCCGTCCGTCCCGCCGTTGACGGCCTAGGCATGATCGACCAGCTCCGCGGGTTTGAGGACCTGAAGTCGTTGGCTGCCGCGAAGCAGGCCGAAATCGCCGCGGCTTTCGACCTCACCCGGCGCCGGGAACAGGCAGCGGCCGGTGTCCCCGCCGCTGAACAGGGTGCCGGGGTAGGGGCGGAAATAGCGTTGGCGCGGCGGGAGTCCCCGGCCCGCGGGGCCAGGCTCCTGGGCCTGGCCAAAGCCCTGGCCACCGAGATGCCCCGCACCCTGGCAGCTTTAAGGTCCGGGCAGCTGAACGAATGGCGGGCCACCCTCATCGTGAAGGAAACCGCCTGCCTGTCCGCCGCAGACCGGTGCGCCGTGGACGAGGAACTCGCCGCCGACACCGGCGCCCTGGCCGGCGCCGGGGACCGGACCATCACTACCGCCGTCCGCGCCGCCGCGTACCGGCGCGACCCGCACACGGTGGCTAAACGCGCGTCCCGCGCCGTCACGGAACGCTGTGTCAGCCTGCGGCCGGCGCCGGACACCATGACCTACCTGACCGCGCTCCTCCCGGTAACCCAGGGCATCGCCGCCTATGCGGCCCTGACCCGCCACGCGGACACAGTGAAGTCCGCCGGGGCGAAGTCCGCCGGGGATAACCGGTCCCGCGGCGCGATCATGGCCGATGCCCTCGTCCAACGCATCACCGGCACCCCGGGAGGGATCACCGGCATCGAAATCCAGCTCATCATGACCGACCGCACCCTCCTCCAAGGCGACAGCGAACCCGCCCGCCTCACCGGCTACGGCACCGTCCCCGCCCACTGGGCCCGGAAAGCAGTCCAAGGCGAATTAGGGTCACTTGTTACGGATTCAGCAGGAGCTGCAGGCTCAGCAAGGGCGGGCGCCGGAGCCGACCGCGACCCGGGCTCACCAAGGGCGGCGGGCACTGATACCGACCACGATGCCGGAGTCACGATCTGGCTGCGCCGGCTCTACACGGCCCCCGGCACCGGGGACCTCCTGGCCATGGATTCCAAAGCCCGGCTCTTCCCGCCCGGGCTCCGCCGCTTCCTCCAGATCCGCGACGATACCTGTCGCACCCCCTACTGCGACGCCCCGATCCGCCACCACGACCACATCCTCCCCAGGCACCAGTCCGGCCCCACCACCAGCACCAACGGCCAAGGCCTTTGCGAAGCCTGCAACCACACCAAAGAAACACCTGGCTGGACCGCCAAACCAGTAAGCAGACCAGGGCAGCGTCACTCAGTGGAACTCCAAACCCCCACCGGCCACACGTACCACTCCACCTCGCCGCCGCTGCCGGGAACAGCACCGGCTAATACACCCCCTCCTGACACAGCACTGGCCGACACCGCATCAGTTGGCATGCAAGTAGGCGCGAGGCCGGCGTCCTGGCCGGCACTTGACGGGCTGCCGTGGCGCCATCGCCGAAAACACCGGCAACGGGCCAAAGCAGCCAAGCGCGCCCATCGTTGGCAATCCCTGACGGCGTGAGGAAGAGGCACCTGCGGGCCACGGAAGGTACATAGCGACGTTGCGTCTGCGCAAGGGAGAGAGAACTTCCCCTGCCCACCCTCCAGCGTGGAAGCGTAGAGTGGCCTAAGACGCCTGATTCTGGACGCCTTGCTGCTGAGGGAGAAATCGTGACGATTGATTGGGACGAGAAAAAGGCCCTGCTACAGGAACCGAACATTGCCAAGGTCACGCAGCTGTGCGATGAACTGATGGAGAAGAAGCCAGGGTCTGTCGTCCCCTATATCGACCCTGTGCATGACGAGGATGAGTGCCGGATTGTCAGCCTGCAGGTCAGCCCCGGGAAGGGCACCGAGTCCGGCTTCGTCTCGCATTACAACGACGACGAGGCCGCCCGCCGCGCCACCCAGATCTACGAACTGGCCGAACTCGATCCCCGCTACGTGATGCCGTGGAACGCCTACCCCTGGGTCCGCGACCCGGACATGCCCTCCGCCCTGAATGTGCAGGAGAAAACGGACGGTCTGCGCCCGTTCCGGCAGTTCTTGAAGATCAACTCACGGGTTTCGGCAATCATCGCCCACGGGACTGATGCCTCAACCTTCCTCACCCTCTTCGAGAAGACCTACCACCAGTCCCTGAAAAACAGCGGCATCAAGATATACAAGGCCACCGCCCTGGGAGGGCGCGCCTTCGCCGTCTCGGAAGCGAAACAGGAAGAGCTCCTGGCCAAGAACGTGGACGTTTACAAGGACGCCATGCAACGCGCAGGGATCCAGCACCTCTAACGGCCTTCCCGCCGTGGACGTGATGGAGTGGCTGCTCGATTCCGATCCCGCCATCCGCTGGCAGGTCCTCCGCGACCTCACCGCTGCTTCGCCCCGGGAAGTCCTTAAGGAGCGGGAACGGGTAGCCAGCCAGGGCTGGGGTGCGCGGATGCTCGCGCTGCAGGGGGCCGACGGGCAATGGGACGGCGGCACGTACTGGCCCGCAATCGACAACGACCCTGACGGCCAGCCCTGGACTGCAACCACCTACAGCCTGTTGCTCCTGCGCGACTTCGGCCTCAGGCCGGACAGCCAGGAAGCCCGCCAGGCGGTCACCCTGGTCCGCGAGAACAGCCATTGGGAGGAAGGCAACCAGCCCTTTTTCGACGGCGAAGTTGAACCCTGCATCAACGGCATGGCCGTGGCGGTTGGGGCATACTTCGGAGAGAACGTGGACAAAGTGGTGGAACGGCTGGCCCGGGAGCAACTCGGTGACGGCGGCTGGAACTGCGAGGCCGAACGGGGCTCCACGCGTTCTTCATTCCACACCACCATCTGCGTCCTTGAAGGGCTCCTTGAGCATGAGCGTGCAACCGGCGGAACCTCCCTATCCCGGGAGGCGCGGCGCCGCGGAGAGGAATACCTGCTGGAACGTCGGCTGTTCAGGCGGAAATCCACTGGCGCAGTGATCAGTACCGGCTGGCTTCAGTTCTCCTACCCCACCCGGTGGTTCTTCGACGTGCTCCGCGGGCTGGACTACTTCCGCGCCACTGGCAACGGACCGGACGAGCGACTGGCAGAAGCAGTGGAAGTGGTCCGCTCCAAGCGGCAGCCGGACGGCACCTGGCTCCTGGAAAACACCCACGCCGGCAAGATCCACTTCCCGCTGGAAGCAGGCGACGGACACCCAAGCCGCTGGAACACCCTGCGGGCACTGCGGGTCCTCAGGTGGTGCGACGGCTCGTAGCGGCACCGCGCACAATCCCATTTAGCCTTCCAACAGCCTTCTCCGGTGCTTCAACTCCTTGACCCATGCCCTGGTGACGAGGTCCGGGAACGGCGAGCCGCCGTCGTCGTTATTCTTCTGTCCGGCCCCGTCCAGGCCGCGGAAAGCCGTCCCGGATTCCAGGTCCGCCAAAAGCGGTCCCGACGCCTTTAAGGCCATCTCCAGCACCTGCGCAGCCGCCCGCCCGGTAAGTCCGAGCTCCGTCGCCCAGCCCAGGAAGTGGCGGCGGGAAATCCCGGTCCTTTTGCCACTTATGGCCAGCGCCAGAGTCTTATCGCCGTACACCACTGTGGAGGGGATGTCGTAGACCGGCGCAATGGTCCACTCGCCCGAAGGCTGCTGGACCATAGAGACGTTTTTGGCATGGAGGTCACCGTTGCCGCTCAGCCACGCAAACGCGCACTGGATGGCGAGGTTCCGCAGGGCGGGGAGCGGTGCCGAGCAATATTCCGCGAGCGCGTGGAAGACCTGCGAGTAGCTGACGTTGTACTTGTCCGCGGGGTAGAGCTTCAGCACCTGCGCGCCGTCTTCGACAGCCAGTCGCCGCACCTTATTTGATCCGCCGCCGGGCACGGGAACGCGGTCGAAACGCTCCACAAGCAGCCCCGGTCGGCCCGCAATATCACGCATCAGCCGGACGCGGCCCAGGGGAATCCTCAGCTTGGCCGCGTAACGAAACATCACCAACTCGTTCTCCACCACATGCGGGAACTCCGGGGCATTGAGTTTGAGGATGAACTGGCGCCCGGCCCCGGCCACCGGCACCGAGATCATTCCCGCGGACAGCTTGTCCTGCACGCCCGCCAGCGCCACCGGATCGATCAGGTCGGGGTCTCCCAGCAGCTGGTCGAAATCCACGGGTTGCTTTGGATCAAGCCGGACCGCGTGGTCATCCGGATCCAGCTGCTCCCCGTGGCCCACGATTTGCACGTCACCCACAGGGTTGGCACCGGCCGCGATAAGCAGGGAGAGATCGTCATCGGCGCTGGTCTTGATGGACCGCCGCAGCGCGTTAAGGCGCCGGCCCTCAGGCAGTAGCCCGGTGAAGTAGGGCGGGGCGGCACCTGCGGCGGACAGCACCGGTTCGCTGCTGAGCGGCAGGGAAGTAGCGACGGCGGGTCCCCCGGTTTGGAGGTAGGCGGGCAGGTAGCTGAACTTGGTGCCGCCGTCGTGCCGTTCGAGGCGCGCGGCCAGCACGCCCGCCTTGTAGATGTCAGCGATGCGGTGCCTCACTCTTCGGCGCCGTTCCCGAGGGGCGGCATGGAGAGCGCGCGTGCAGCATGGGTGGTGCGCGTGGCGGTCTGCAGTTCCAGCCCAAGCGTTTCGAGGATCGCTAGAAGGGAATCCAGCTGGACGCTTGGCTTGCCCTGCTCCACGAAGCGCACGAAACGCTCGGAGACGCCTGCCATGTCGGCGAGGTCCTGCTGCGTCAGGCGGAGGAACGTGCGGCGAGCGCGCACCTCGGCTGCGAGTTGTTCGGAAAAGGAAGGCGTGGCTATCCCTCCTCAGGTACGAACGTGCCGATTGGCCATAGCCAATAGCCTACTCCGACCAGAAGGGACGCATAGAAGGCATTTTCGGTACGATCATGCCGGACATCGACCACCAAGGTGGACAGGCTAGAAGAGCGGTGCGGTGTTCTTCTCCACAAGGGCGGGGTTCCCCAGGGATTCACGCTTCTTCTTGAAGAAACCGGCCCGCTGGTACCGCTGCGCCATGATGAACCCGGCGGGCGTGCCCTGCTCGTAGGATTCAACGAAGACGGCCTCCTGCCGCCCTTCCGACGTTGTCATGAAACCGTCCCAGGCAAGGGCGACGCGATCTGGCAGCGGTTCCTGCAAAACCGACTGGCGGGCGGCCGCAACGCCTGCCTCAAGCTTGCCGTCCACAAGATAACGCTGCAGGCTCCGCTGTCCACCATGCTCCCGGATGACAAACGGGACCAGGTCCGTGCCGGACGAGACCACCGAGTCGATGGCGTGGTCCAGGGCCATAAATGCAAGGTTGACGAGTTCCTCCGAGTATTCATCCATAGCAGGAGGCTAACCGGGCGCGCAGAAGAAAAGAACAGGCGGATGATAAAAAGTAGGTAGATAATCAACAACTACCAGGTGGATGGCTCGTGGAAAACGTGGAAAACGAACTTGACCGCCGACGCATCAAAATCACGCAGTGGAAGTGGCTAAGCACCGACTTCAGCGGATATGACGGCATGCCAAACCGCTCAGTTGTGGCGAATGCCGTGGTAAAAGAATCGCGAATGTCCGGCAGGGCAAAGGCTTTCATTGCGGCATTTGTGGCATTTGTCTTCCTGCTGCCGACCCTTCTCACCAACTTAACTGGGGATAATGATCTTCCCCTGAGCATGTTGCGCTGCTTTGTAATGCTACTGGCGGCGCTGATGGCCTTAAGCGGGAGTACGTTGTACGTCATTCTCGGAGCGGCGGTATCAGGGCTGTTTGCTTTTGGCTCGCTGAGAGCGTTTGCCGAAGGCGCCAGCCTTGAGGGCATGATCGGATTTTTTACCCTCGCTGCCGCATTTGCCGTGGCTTGGTACAGTGCGCCGCTCTTTAGAAGGAATAAAGTTTCGGTATCCGGCAACCAGTACGTGTACGGGGACCAGCCGAGAGAGTGGGGCCGGGGTTCCAGCGATTCCACGCGCAGCAGCATTTGGGTGATGGGCCTGCTTCTCAACAAGCTCGTTAAAATTCCCGGTATTTATGTATTCCACGGGCTAAAGTCACCCGGAGCCAAGCGAATTGACGTTGAGCATGCGGTATCCCACGGAAATGCCGTGTATTTGATCGATTCATGGTTCGACTGGCCCGACAACTACAGCTGGCACCTGAACAGGAAGGGTAAGGCGATCACTTCCAAAAGCGATGACGGCCACCGGCATACACAGATTGCTGACGCTGCAGATCGTTACCGCGCAGCCTTGGGCCCGGACGTGAACGTTGTCCCCATCATGACGATCGTGGCTGGAACCGCCACCATCGGACCCGAAAGATGGTCGCCTCGTGGCGTTGGGCTTTTCACGGCTGAAGAGCTGTTGGGGTTCATCGGAGATGGCGCAGCGGAGAGCCTCCCCGCATGGCGTGACCGCCCCGAGGTTCGCAAACTACTCGCCTCCACGGTCGTAAGCTACGCCTGAGGGAGCCACCCTTCTCCCGGACGGCGCACATCTCTGCCGCATCCCGCGCACCGGGCGTGCTTGATGCTTCACATTGACACGCGCTGTGACCCCTGCCATATTTAACACGTGAACCTGTCAGACAGCCGGACAGCAGGACAGCCTGCACCCCTCGCTCGGCTCAGCGCTGCGGAAGCGGTGTTCAACGCGATCCGGCAGGACATCGAGTCCGGCCTGGTCCCGGTGGGCAGCAAGCTCAGCTCCGAGGCCAGCCTCTCGCAGCAGTACGGGGTAAGCCGTTCGGTCATCCGTGAAGCCCTGCGCTCCTGCACCGCACTGGGCCTGACGGTCACCAAGACGGGCAAGGGGACATTCGTCGTCGCGGACAAGGTGGCCAACGATCTCACGCTCGGCCAGTACTCCGCCCGCGACCTGACCGAAGCCAGGCCGCATATCGAAGTCCCTGCCGCCGGACTGGCAGCCGAACGGCGCACCGAGGAGGAACTGGAAACGCTCCGGCACCTGGTGGATGCCATGGCCACCGAGACTGATCCGGAATCCTGGGTTGCCCTGGACTCCACCTTCCATGCAGCCATCGCCGGCGCCAGCGGAAACAAGGTGTTCGCGAGCGTGGTGGCGGACATCCGGGGAGCCCTGGCCCACCAGTCCGAAACCCTGAACATGGTTGCGGACAGGCAGCACGCCTCGGACGTGGAACACCAGCAGATCCTCGCCGCCATAGAGGCCGGCTCCCCGGAAGCGGCGCGCAAAGCCATGGCCCACCACCTCCACGCCGTGGGCAAGGCCCTCGACTCCATCCTCAACAACTAGCCACAGCCAAGTACCCCACAAAGGAATCCATGCCCTCCCCCGCGCTTTCTGCTGCCCACAACGCTGCCGCGCTGCTTCCCCAGCACGCTCCCCTGGTCACCGCCACCCGCGACGGACTGGTCGAAAGCATCCATTACGGATCGGCCGTCGCCCTCGAAGCGGACGGCACATTCGCGGCGGCGGCGGGAGAGCCCTTGGCGCCGTTCTACCCCCGGTCCTCCCTCAAGCCGCTCCAGGCCGTCGCCATGGTCCGCGCCGGACTCGAGCTCCCGGCGGACCTCCTGGCCTTGGCCGCGGCGAGCCACTCCGGCGGCGCGAAGCACCGCCAGGGAGCGCTGCGGATCCTCGAACAGCACTGCCTCAGCGTCAGCGATTTCGGTAACAGCCGGGACCTCCCCTACGGCGCAAGCGAGCGCGAGGAATGGCTGCGCAGCGGGGGCCGTTCCACGCAGCTCACCCAGAACTGCTCCGGCAAGCACGCAGCCATGGCGGCCACGTGCGTTATCAACGGCTGGCCCGTCGAGGGCTACCTGGACCCGTCGCATCCGCTGCAGCGGCTCGTTGCCGCCACAATCACCGAACTCACCGGCGAAGAGCCGCTCGGCCTCAGCACCGACGGCTGCGGCACGCCACTGTTTGCCCTGACGCTGCGCGGCATGGCCCGCGCCTTCGGGCGGATTGCCCGCGCCGCCGCGGACGACGACGCCGGCTTTGGTGCACACGGTGCCGAAGCCGCCGTCGGTCTCGCCATCCAGCAGCACCCGGACATGGTGGCCGGGGAAGGCCGGGACGTCACCGAACTGATGCGCCTGCTGCCCGGCGCAGTAGCCAAGGACGGCTTTGAAGGTGTCCAGCTGGTGGGTTTGGCGGACGGGCGCTCAGTGGCGGTGAAGATTTCCGACGGCGGCGACCGCGCCCGGATGCCGGCCACCGTCACGCTGCTGGAGGCGCTCCGCGTGGACACTGCCCCGCTGGCTGACCTCGCAACCGCTCCCGTCCTGGGCGGCGGCCGCCAGGTGGGCCTGCTGCAGGCCACCGATTTCCTGAACCACCCTTCCCTGTCCACACCCGTCAACGAAGCCCTGTAAGGACACATGACCACCGCCGATACCACCGCCCCAGCACTGAGCCGCTCAGAACACGACCTTCTCGGCGACCGCGACATCCCCGCCCACGCGTATTGGGGCGTCCACACGCTCCGGGCCGTGGAGAACTTCCCCATCACCGGCCAAAAGCTCTCGTCCAACATGCACCTGGTCCGCGGCCTGGCAGCGGTCAAGCTGGCCGCCGCCCGCACCAACCGCGAACTTGGCCTGCTGGATGCCGAACGCGCGGACGCCATCGAGCAGGCCTGCCAGGACGTGCTGGACGGCCAGCTGGCCGACCAGTTCGTGGTGGACGTCATCCAGGGAGGTGCCGGGACGTCGTCGAACATGAACGCCAACGAGGTCATCGCCAACCGCGCCCTCGAAATACTGGGCCACCCCAAGGGCGACTACGCCCGCCTCCACCCCAACGACCACGTCAACCTCAGCCAGTCCACCAACGACGTGTACCCCACGGCGGTCAAGCTCGGCACCATCTTCGCTGCGCGGGAACTGCTGGACGCGCTGGCGGAACTGGAGGAAGCCTGCGCCGCAAAGGCCCTGGAATTCCGCACCGTGGTGAAGATGGGCCGCACCCAGCTGCAGGACGCGGTGCCCATGACCCTGGGCCAGGAATTCGGCAGCTACGCCATCACCATCGGCGAAGACCGGCTGCGCCTGGCCGAGGCCGAACTGCTGATCCACGAGATCAACCTTGGCGCCACCGCCATCGGCACCGGCCTGAATGCCCCCGCAGGCTATGCGGAAGCTGCGTGCCGGCACCTGGCGGAAGTGACCGGCCTGCCGCTGGTGACCGCGCCGGACCTGATCGAAGCCACCCAGGACGTGGGCGCCTTTGTCCACCTGTCAGGTGTACTCAAGCGCGTGGCCGTGAAGCTGTCCAAGATCTGCAACGACCTCCGCCTGCTCTCCTCCGGCCCGCGCGCCGGATTCGGCGAGATCAACCTGCCGGCCGTCCAGTCCGGCTCCTCAATCATGCCCGGCAAGATCAACCCGGTGATCCCGGAAGTGGTCAGCCAGGTGGCCTACGAGGTGGTTGGCAATGACGTCACCATCACCATGGCCGCCGAAGCCGGACAGCTCCAGCTCAACGCCTTCGAGCCCGTCATTGTCCACAGCCTCCACAAGAGCATCTCCCACCTGGAAGCCGCGTGCCGCACCCTGACGGCCCGCTGCATCCGGGGCATCACCGCCAACACCGAACACCTCCGCCGCACGGTGGAGCAGTCCATCGGCCTGGTCACAGCCCTCAATCCCCACCTGGGCTACGCCACCGCCACCGCCATCGCCAAGGAAGCCCTCGCAACAGGCAAGGGTGTAGCCGAACTGGTCCTGGAACACGGCCTCCTCACGGACACGCAGCTCCAGGAACTCCTCAGCCCCGAACGCCTCGCCAACCTCAGCAAGTAGCCACTAAGGACACCCCATGACGAATTCCCCCATCCCAGAC
>NZ_JAUZVL010000031.1:0-50728 GCF_031844545.1 Arthrobacter sp. AB6 | reverse complement strand
CGCCGCAGACGCAAGCCTGGGACTCGGAAACACCGCAACGGCCGGCTCAACCACCGCAGACGCGGCCCTCGCCGCCGACGCATCCCTAGGCCTCGGAACAGTCACCGAAACCGGCAACGCCGCGGCGGACCTCGCCGCAGCAGCCGTCGTCAACCTTGGCACCGGCAACACCGGCACCGATGCGGCCGCAACCGACCTGACCGTCGCTGCGGATGCCGTCCTCGGCCTCGGCACCGGCACCAACGGCACCACCGGCGGGCTCGCCGCCGCCATTGACGCAGCCGTAGACCTGGGCCTCGGCGGCAACAGCACTGAGGGCACCAGCGGTGGCCTCGACACCGTGGTGAATGCCGTCGTCGACCTCGGCAACGGCAACACCGGAACCACCGGCGGACTGGATGCCGTAGTTGGGCTCGGCGTTGATCTTGGACTGGGTGGCAGCAGCACCCCGGGAACTGAGAACCCGGGCACGGCTGGCCCCGGCACCGGCGGAAATAACGGCGGGAATACCGGAGGAACCGGAACCGTAGATCCCGGGACCAGCACCCCCGGCACGGGAACGGGCACGGACACGGGCACAGGCAACGGAACGGATGCCAGCACTTCAGGCACCGGCGGTTTCTCTGCAGCACCTGCTGCCGGCTCCACAGCAGTTGGCGGCGCCATTGCCGTTGACGCCGCCGCGGGCAGCACCAACCCGCGCAGCACCCCGGCCCAGGGCGGCGCCACCGCCTTGGCCAAGACGGGCGTGGACGCCTCACTGCTTCCCCTCGCCCTGTTGCTCCTGGTGGCAGGACTCCTCCTGTCCCGTAAGCGGAAAGTGTCCTGACGCCGAACGCTCTGACAGCGCCTGGCCATGCGCCTGAAGCGGCAGCACCGGCAGGCTGAGGGAAAGGAGGTTGAATAGGACAAAACCCAAGACCTTACACGACATGTCATCAGCACACATGTCCTTGTGACCGAGGGTCCGGCAGCGAAAGGCTCGTCTTTCGCCGCCGGGCCATCGGTGCGCCCGCCGGATGCCGGGCCTTATCCCCGGTTCAACCAACCCGCCCGTATAATTTGACGTACTAGAGTGCCGCAGCGCACCGGGAGGAACGGGTCATGGTGGCGGAATCGCCTAGCTCCATCAAGAATGAAGTGGTTGGCGGACGTTACCGGTTGGGTGCGGTTATTGGCCGCGGCGGCATGTCCTCGGTTTACTGTGCCCGGGATGAAAATCTGGGCCGGGACGTAGCACTTAAACTCTTTGCACCGCAGGCCCCCGACGCCGACGAACTGAAACGGCAGGAAGCAGAAATCCAGCTGCTTGCCACGCTGAACCACCCGGGACTGGTGACACTTTTCGACGCCGGGATCGATACGCGGATACCGGACGAACCGCGCCCGTTCCTGACCATGGAGCTTGTGGAGGGCCAGGACCTCAGGGGCCGGATCCGGCACAGTACGGTTCCCCTTGAGGAGCTGGCCGTCATCGGCGCGGGCATCGCCGATGCACTGGCCTACGTCCACGGGCTCGGCATCATCCACCGGGACATCAAGCCGGGCAACATACTGCTGGTCCAGATCCGTCCCGGTGAACCCCTGCGGCCAAAACTGACCGACTTCGGCATCGCACGGATCGTTGATTCAACCCGGCTGACCGCCACGGGAACCATGGTGGGCACCGCCGCCTACCTCAGTCCCGAGCAGGCGCTGGGCCAGCCCCTGGCACCGTCGACGGACATCTACTCGCTGGGCCTGGTGCTGCTCGAATGCATCAAGGGCACCGTGGAGTATCCGGGCGGTGCGGTGGAGTCTGCTGTGGCACGGCTTCACCGCGCACCGGAAATTCCCGAGGACCTGCCATCAGAATGGGCTGACCTCATCCGCTCGATGACCGCCATAGAACCGCTTGAACGGCCGGCTGCGGCGGACATCGAAACTGCCCTGCGGCAGGCGCTGGTTTCGCCCGCGTCGACGCCCGGGGAGATTGCGCCCGAAACCACGCGGGTACTGCCTGCCATGCCGTTCCGCCCTCCCTCCATTACCGCCGAGGAATCGATGGAGGAGATTCGGGAGGCCGCAGAGCTCGGTGCGTCCGGTGCCGGGGACCACGGGCCGGCCCGCCCAATGGACGCCCTGAACCGGGACCGCGCGAAAGGCATTAAGCCCAGGACCAAGCGGTTCTGGCTGGCCGCCATCCTTGGCCTTGTGGTGATTGTGGCCGCTGTAGCGGCAGTGATGTTGACTTTGTCCACTCAGTCCACACCCGACGTCGTACCTTATCCCACGGTGACCGGGATCCTCGGCGAGCATCTGGAGGAACTCCAGAAGAGCGTGGAGCCGTGAGCTTTCCTTTCGCACGCGGACGCCGGTCCGTGCTGGGATTTTCCGCGGTCCTGCTGGCGGCCGGACTTCTGAGCGGCTGCGGCGCAGCTGATACGGGGCTGCAGCGTGCCGCCGCACGGCAGCTGCAGGCCCGCGTGCTGGAAGTGACCCAGGCTTCGTCGCAGAACAATCCTGCCGCCGCGCTGAAGGCACTCGAAGGGCTCGAGGCTGAGCTGGAAGCGGCGCAGGCCGGAGGCCGGATTTCAGAAGAACGGCGCCGGAACATCACCACAATCGCCACGGCCGTCCGGGCAGACCTTAATGACGCCATCGCGGCCGCCGGGAAGGCTGCAGCGGACAAGGCGGCCGAAGAGGAGCGGATCGCCACGGAAACACAGGCCGCCGAGACCCCATCGCCCGCCGTCGAAACTCCGGCACCGGCACCGGCTCCTGCGCCCGAAGCCAGCACCGGCAAAAAGGACAACGAGGGCAAGGGAAAGGGAAACGGCTGACGCCGAGGATATCCTTGGCGCTGCCACGAGGACCGGTTCAGGCTTTTCCGTGGGCGGCCGCGGCGCCCGGCAGCGCCGCGGCTTTCCCGGTGATCTGGTTCAGGACGGCGGCGAGGGCGGGCCAGGTGCTGTTGCCCCGCCGGGTACGGGCGTAGGCGCGCACCCGGACATCCGGACCATTCAACGGAACAAGGGCCACGCCGGCCCGCGGTTCCCGGTCGGCAGGCAGCAGGCCCACGCCCATCCCGGCCAGGATGAGGTCTTCAACCAGCTCAAGGCTGTCGGCCTGATGCCTCACCCGCGGCTCAAAGTCCCCCATCGATGCGAGCAGCCGGAGGACATCCTCGTCCGCCTTGTTCCGTGAATTGCCGATCCAGTCCCGGTCCCGGAAGGCCGAGAGGACTTCGAAAGCGCTCCCGGCAACCGGCGCGGCGGCCTCTGGGACGCCCAGGCTCCAGGGTGTGCTCCACAAGTGGACGGAATCGAAGGCGGCGCCGGCGCTGTCCGGGGCAAGGTTGTAATCGTACGTCAACGCCAGATCCACGGAATCAGCAGCAAGCAGGGCAAGGGCTTCTGCAGGTTCATGCTCCCGGACTTCCAGTTTGACGCCGGGGTGCGTAACGGCGAGCTCCCCGACGATGGGCATCAGGATCTTACGGACAGCAGTGACGAAGCCGGCAACCCGGACTGTTCCCGCGGGCTCGGCACCCGGGTCGAGCCCGGCGGTCGCCGCATCCACCGCCGCCAGGATGGTCACCGCGTGATCGGCGAGGCGCCGGCCTGCGGGGGTGAGGCGCACGCGCCGGCCTGCAGGTTCCAGCAGCGCGGTGCCGGCTTCCCGCGCGAGCGCTGCAATCTGCTGGGAGACGGTCGACGTCGTCGTGCCCAGCGAGTCTGCCACGTTCCGCATGGAGCCCTGCCGGGCCAGTTCGAGCAGGACTTCCAACCGACGCGTCTCCATACAGCCATTGTCCATAATTTGCGGACGATATGTGAAGAATTATCACGTGGACGCAGACGTTTTGCGTGCGGTCTACTGGCCCCATGCCCTTTTCACCTCAACACTTCAACGGTGTGCGCTCCGGAACTGCAATGGCCGGCGGCGCAATGTGCTGCGTACAACTCGGCCTTGCCGCCTCCGTGGGGCTCGCGGACCGGCTGGGTCCCGAAGGCGTTTCGTGGCTGCGTCTGGCCTGGGCCGCCGTCATCCTGGTCGCCTTCACACGTCCGTGGCGGCACCGGTTCACCCGGTCCGGCCTGGTCACCTGCGCCCTGCTCGGCCTGACCACGGCGGGCATGACCTTGATGTTTATGGCAGCGGCCATGCGGATCCCCTTGGGCACGGCAAGCGCCTTGGAGTTTCTGGGGCCGCTGTCTGTCGCGGTCATCCGGGGACGGCGGTCGGGGCGATGGTGGGCGCTGGCGGCAGCCGCCGGGGTGGCAGCGTTGACTGAGCCGTGGCATGGCGGCACCGATCCTGCCGGGATTCTCCTGGCGCTTGGCGCGGCAGCCTGTTGGGCCGCCTACATTCTGCTGACCCAGCGCGCCGGTAACGCGGTGAGCGGCCTCCAGGCATTGGCGGTCTCCATGCCCGTCGCGGCAGTGGCAACCACCGTCTTCGTGGGCCCGGCGGTCGTCGCGCACCTGGACTGGCAGCTGCTGCTCGTTGGTGCCGGGCTTGCCCTCCTGATGCCGGTGATCCCCTTCAGCCTGGAGCTGCTGGCCCTGCGCCGCCTGAAAGCCTCGGCTTTCGGGACGCTGATGAGCCTGGAACCGGCCATCGCCGTCGTGATTGGATTCGTGGTCCTCGGGCAGGCCCCGGGTCTCAGCGCCGTCCTGGGCATAGCCCTGGTGGTGGCGGCCGGCATTGGCGTCACGCTTCAGGGCGCCCGGGAACACGAGGAAGGCACTCCACAACAGCACGACGGCGGCCCGCTGGCAGCCGAAGCGCCCGCTGCCCGTTCCTGAAGACGCGACAAAAGAGGCGGTGCGCCGGGTTACCGGCACACCGCCTCTTTTAATGCCCGGCTGCCGCAGCAGCGCGCGCCACCTAGCTGAGGGTCGCGATGACCTTGTTCAGCGTGGCAGACGGACGCATCACGGCCGAAGCCTTGGCCTCGTCCGGGTGGTAGTAGCCGCCGATGTCCACCGGCGAGCCCTGGACCTCGGCCAGCTCGCCCACGATTGTCTGTTCCTGGGAGGAAAGCTCTCCGGCGACGGAGCTGAATGCGGCGGCCAGGTCGGCGTCGTCCGCCTGCTTGGCCAGTTCCTCGGCCCAGTAGCGGGCCAGGAAGTAGTGGCTGCCGCGGTTGTCCAGCTCGCCCGCCCGGCGGCTCGGGGACTTGTTCTCCAGCAGGAACGTGCCTGTGGCGCGGTCCAGGGTGTCGGCCAGGACCTGGGCGCGCTTGTTGTCCGTGGTGGTGGCAAGGTGTTCGAAGCTGACGGCCAGTGCCAGGAACTCACCGAGGCTGTCCCAGCGCAGGTGGTTTTCCTTGAGCAGCTGCTGGACGTGCTTCGGGGCGGAGCCGCCGGCGCCGGTTTCGAAGAGTCCGCCGCCGTTCATCAGCGGAACCACGGACAGCATCTTGGCGCTGGTGCCCAGTTCCAGGATGGGGAACAGGTCCGTGAGGTAGTCGCGCAGGACGTTGCCGGACACCGAGATGGTGTCCTCGCCCTTGCGGATGCGCTCCAGGGTGAAGGCGATGGCCTTGACCGGGGACATGATCTGGATGTCCAGGCCCTCGGTGTCGTGCTCCTTGAGGTACTCGTTGACCTTGGCGATGAGGTTGGCGTCGTGGGCGCGTTCCTCGTCCAGCCAGAACACGGCCGGGGTCTGGGAAGCGCGGGCACGGGTGACGGCCAGCTTGACCCAGTCACGGATGGGCAGGTCCTTGGTCTGGCAGGCGCGCCAGATGTCGCCTTCGGAAACCTGGTGCTCAATCAGGACGTTCCCGGAACCGTCAACGATCTGGACGGTTCCGGCTTCCTGGATTTCGAAAGTCTTGTCGTGGCTGCCGTATTCCTCGGCGGCCTGTGCCATAAGGCCCACGTTGGGGACGGTTCCCATGGTGGTGGGGTCGTAGGCGCCGTTGGCGCGGCAGTCGTCGATGACCACCTGGTAGATGCCGGCGTAGGAGCTGTCCGGGAGCACGGCCAGGGTGTCGGCTTCCTTGCCGTCCGGGCCCCACATGTGGCCGGAGCTGCGGATCATGGCGGGCATGGAGGCGTCCACGATGACGTCGCTGGGGACGTTCAGGGTGGTGATGCCCTTGTCCGAGTCCACCATGGCCAAGGCGGGGCCTTCTTCGAGGCCCTTCTTGATGAGGGCCTGCACGCCGTCGCGGACGTCCTCGGGAAGGTCCTCGAGGCTGCTCAGGATGGCGGCGAGGCCGTTGTTGGGGCTGATGCCGGCGGCGGCGAGCTGCTTGCCGTAGGTCTCAAAGAGCTCGGAGAAGTAGGCCTTGACCACGTGGCCGAAGATGATGGGGTCCGAGACCTTCATCATGGTGGCCTTGAGGTGCGCGGAGAACAGCACGCCCTCTTCCTTGGCGCGCGCAACCTGTGCCTTCAGGAACTCGTCCAGGGCGGCGGCGCGCATCACGGTCCCGTCGATGACCTCGCCGGCCAGGACCGGGAATGCCTTCTTCAGGACCTTCACGGAGCCGTCTTCGCGCACCAGCTGGATGGCGATGGTGCCCTCGGACTCGATGACAACCGACTTCTCGTTGGAGCGGAAGTCATCCTGGCCCATGGTGGCCACGTTGGTTTTGGAATCCGGGGTCCAGGCGCCCATGGAGTGCGGGTTCTGGCGGGCGTAGTTCTTGACGGATAGCGGTGCCCGGCGGTCCGAGTTGCCTTCGCGCAGGACCGGGTTCACGGCAGAGCCCTTGATCTTGTCGTAGCGCGAGCGGATGGCCGTTTCCTCGTCCGAGGACGGGTTGTCCGGGTAGTCCGGGAGGGCGTAGCCCTGGCCCTGCAGCTCGGCAATGGCTGCCTTCAGCTGCGGGATGGAGGCGCTGATGTTGGGCAGCTTGATGATGTTGGCTTCCGGCGTCTTCGCCAGCTCACCGAGTTCAGCAAGGGCGTCACCGATCTGCTGCTCGGGGGTCAGGTAGTCACCGAAGACGGCGATGATGCGGCCGGCGAGCGAAATGTCGCGGGTCTCCACCTCCACACCTGCTGTCGAGGCGAACGCCTCGATGATGGGCAGGAACGAATAGGTAGCCAGCATCGGCGCTTCGTCGGTGTGGGTGTAGATAATCTTGGACATGCGCGGGCGTCTCCCTGTGGGTCGGCTTGGTTGTGAAAAATTCGGTCTATTTCACCACGTACAACTTACCCGAGCGCACGGATTTCAACCCTACCGGAGCCTCTGCGTTACCCTCACGGTGAGCAGGGTTACAGCGATGGAGAACGCACGACGCCGGGACGCACCCGGACGGGTCGGCCGTCGTCGCGCCTTTCATGCCGTACGTTCCCGCCGCTGCCGCCGGCGGCCATACATGATACGTCACTACTATTTACAAACCTGTCATGTAGCGATAAATTCGCAGGGTAACTTTGGGCCCTTTCCGGGCTATCCACGTTCAGACAGGACAACAATGACACGCACCTGGTCCCTGGCTTCCGGCCTCCTGAGCATCTCGGCTGCTGCCGTTCTGGCACTTACCTCCGCCGGCGGGGCCGCCGCTGCACCGACTGCAACCGAGGATAATAAGAATCCCTCCGTGACCAGTGCGATCCTTGACACCAACGGCGTGGCAGATTACTGGACGGCTGACCGGATGCGCAGCGCGGTCCCCGGTGATGTCCTGGCCGGCAAAGCCCTGGAACGGGGCAACCGCTCAAGCACCGACGTTGTGGAGAAGGGCAAGGACACCACGGTTAAGGCCACCAAGGGCAAAGCCACCATCGCCCAGAGCGAGACCCCGGTCAGCCACATCGGCAAGGTGTTCTTCACCATGGGCGGCTCAAACTACGTCTGCTCCGGCAACGCCGTGGCTTCCGCGAACGGCAGCACCGTGGCCACCGCCGGTCACTGCGTGAATGAGGGGCCCGGGGCGGACGCCACCAACTTCATCTTTGTTCCTGCGTATGAGAACGGCGCGGCACCCTACGGCAGATGGACTGCCAAGGCCCTCTACTCGCCCACCGCGTGGAGCCGGGACGGGGACATGGCCTATGACACGGGTTTCGCCGTTATGCAGCCCCTGAACGGCCAGACGCTCACTGCCGCAGTGGGCGGGTCCGGCGTTGCCTTCAACCAAGGGTACGGCCTCACTTATAAGTCCTTCGGTTACCCGGCGGCAGCCCCCTTCAACGGCGAGACCCTCAAGAGCTGCACCGGCACGGCAACACGAGATACCATCAACCCCCAGTTTGGAACCCAGGGAATCCGCTGCGACATGACCGGCGGTTCCTCCGGCGGGCCCTGGTTCATCGGCGCGGATCCGTTCGGCACCAATGCAGCCGGTGTCCAGAACTCCGTCAACAGCTACGGCTACAACCGCTCCGCTGTCATGTACGGCCCGTACTGGGGAGATGTCATCCAGGCGACCTACGCCAGTGCATCAGCATCCTAAGGACATTCCCCGCCCCGATTCCGTCAGCCACGCCGAGCTGAACCAGACGCACGAGGCGGTCCTCGAGTACTGGACAGCGGAACGGATGGCGGAAGCCAAGCCCCGGGAGCTGCGACTTCCGGGAGAGGGTCCGCGTCTCAAGCAGGGGGACGCGGACACCGGTAAACCGGAGTCCGGGCCTTCTGACTGACACAGCAGGAAATACTGACGGCGCCCGTCCCCTTCGCGGGGCGGGCGCCGTCGTCGTTAACTCATCGACTGCTCCGCAACTGCCGCTATCGGATGCGAAAACGGCAGTTACGGAGCAATGGGTGGGGCTTAGTGGAAGAAGTGCCGGGCGCCGGTGAAGTACATGGTGATCCCTGCGGCGTTGGCCGCCGCGATGACTTCCTCGTCCCGGACGGAACCGCCGGGCTGGACCACTGCGCGGACGCCGGCGTCGATCAGGATCTGCAGGCCGTCGGCAAACGGGAAGAATGCGTCGGAAGCCGCCACCGCGCCGCGGGCCCGCTGGGGTGCACCGCTGCCGCTGGCGTTAGTGGCACCCCCGGGTGCGTCGCTCCCACTGGCGCTGCCGGACTCGACCTCCACGCCGAGCGTGTTGGCCCGCTCCACGGCCAGGCGGCAGGAGTCCAGGCGGTTGACCTGGCCCATGCCGATGCCGACGGCGGCGCCGTTCGAGGCAAGGAGGATGGCGTTGGACTTGGCGGCGCGGCAGGCAGTCCAGGCGAAGGCGAGGTCGGCGAGGGTCTTCTCGTCCGCAGCTTCCCCGGCGGCAAGGGTCCAGTTGGCGGGGTTGTCGCCGTCGGCATCCACCTTGTCGCTCACCTGTACCAGCATGCCGCCGGAGACCTGGCGGAACTCCGTGGGGTAGCGGCCGTAGCCTTCCGGCAGGGTAAGCAGGCGGATGTTCTTCTTCCTGGACAGGGTCTCGACGGCTTCCGGTTCGAAGCCGGGGGCGATGACCACCTCGGTGAAGATGTCCTTGACGGTGTTGGCCATTCCAGCGGTGATCGGGCGGTTGGCCGCGATCACTCCGCCGAACGCGGAAACCGGATCACAGGCGTGGGCCTTGGCATGGGCATCGGCGATGGGGTCGGCGGCATCTGCGGAACCGACGGCCACGCCGCACGGGTTGGCGTGCTTGATGATGGCCACGGCCGGTTCGCTGAAGTCGTAGGCGGCGCGGAGGGCGGCGTCGGCGTCAACGAAGTTGTTGTAGCTCATGGCCTTGCCGTGCAGCTGGTCGGCCTGGGCGATGCCCACGGGCGCGGCCTTGTCCACGTACAGGGCAGCCTGCTGGTGCGGGTTTTCGCCGTAGCGCAGCACCTCGGAGCGCTCCAGCGAAAGACCGGCGTAGGCGGGCCAGTCGATGACGCCGTCGCCGTCCTCGTCCAGGAACTGGCTCGCGGTCCAGGTGGCCACGGCGTTGTCGTAGGACGCGGTGTGGGCGAACGCCTTGGCGGCCAGCCGCCGTCGTGTCTTCAAATCAAAGCCGCCTTCAGCGGCTGCGGTGACCACCTGGCCGTAGAAGGACGGGTCCACCACAATAGCGACGGCGGCATGGTTCTTCGCAGCAGAGCGCACCATGGCGGGGCCTCCGATGTCGATCTGTTCGACGACGTCGTCCTGGGCTGCGCCGGACTTCACGGTCTCCACGAACGGGTAGAGGTTCACCACCACCAGGTCGAAGGGCTCGATCTCCATCTGGGTGAGCGTGTCCATGTGGGCTGCCACACGGCGGTCAGCCAGGATGCCGCCGTGGACGCGCGGGTGCAGCGTTTTCACCCGGCCGTCCAGCATCTCCGGAGAACCGGTGACCTCCTCGACCTCCTGGACGGGAATCCCCGCCGCGGCGATCTTCTTGGCGGTGGACCCGGTGGATACAAGCTTGACCCCCGCTGCGTGCAGGCCCTGGGCGAGCTCCTCCAGACCGGTCTTGTCGTAAACCGAGATCAGTGCCCGGCGGATGGGAACACGGTCGATGGATACGCGCTCATGCTGCGTGAAGCTCACAAATGTCTCCGTCTTATCTCGCGGAACAACGCCGCGGTTGGTGGGGATAGGCCCAGTTTATCCCGAAGCGGAGATTGCCCCGCGAGTCGGCCTGAGTGTGAACGCCGGTGCGCCCGGCTAGAGTTTTCCCAGGAGGCTGCGATGAACACTTACACCACTGTGCCGAGCGGGGAACAGGTGGTCCAGGAACTGCCCTGGCGATGGAAAGTCCAAGGCAGGATCTTTTTGATCGGCGGCCTCGGCTTCATGTTCGATGCCTGGGACGTGACGCTGAACGGCATCCTCATCCCGTTGCTCTCAACCCACTGGGCCCTCACCCCGGGTGAAGTGGCGTGGGTGGGCACGTCGAACCTGATCGGCATGGCCCTGGGCGCGTTCGTGTGGGGCACCATCGCGGACACTATCGGGCGCAAGAAGGCCTTCACGGCCACGCTGCTGATCTTTTCGCTCTTTACCGTCCTGGGCGCTTTCTCCCCCGACTTCATCTGGTTCTGCGTATTCCGGTTCATGGCCGGTTTCGGCCTGGGCGGCTGTATCCCCGTGGACTATGCCCTGGTGGGTGAGTTCACTCCCCGGAAGCAGCGCGGGCGCGTCTTGACGGCAATGGACGGTTGGTGGCCGGTGGGCGCAGCCCTGGCGGGCTTCGTCTCCGCCGCGCTGGTAGCCGTTTTCGGCGACTGGCGGCTGACCATGCTGGTGATGGTCCTGCCTGCTCTGTTGGTGTTCTGGGTCCGGCGCAGCGTGCCGGAGTCCCCGCTGTTCCTGATCCGCAAGGGCAGGCGGGAGGAAGCAGCCAAAGTCATAGACGACCTGGTGGCCGCGACCGGGGCAGAGGCCCGTGCCTACAGCCTGCCCGATGCCCAGGAGGTGCCCCGGTTGTCGGCCGGCAGCGCCTGGCATCAGCTGCGGCTCGTGTGGCAGTACAACTGGAAGATCACGGCCGCGGCCTGGTCACTGTTCTTCAGCATCCTGCTGGTGTACTACCTGTCCCTGACATGGATGCCGCGGATCCTCATCGGCGCCGGCTTTGCCGAGTACAAGGCGTTTGTCACTACGGCGTCCATGGCGGCGGTGGGGCTTTTGGGCGTGATTGTGGCGGCCCTGCTGGTGGAGCGGGTCGGCCGCAAGTGGATTCTGGCCATCACCGGCCCGCTGTCCGCGCTGACCCTGGTGATCGTGGCGATCGTGGTGGACATCCCCACGGCGGCCGTGTTCTGGCTTCTGGTGTTCGGGTTCGTGGTGCAGGTGGCCATCCCGGTGCTCTACGCCTACGTTTCCGAGCTCTACCCCACGGAGCTGCGCGGCACCGGCTTCGGCTGGGCCTCCACATTTTCACGGCTGGGGGCCGGGTTCGGGCCCTTGATCTTCGCCAACTACTTCTGGCCCGAACTGGGCCTGGCCACGAGCTTCGCTTTGGCTGGCGGGCTGGTGCTGCTGGCCGTGCTCTGGATGGCGTTCTTCTCCCCCGAGACCAAGCAGCGCCGCCTCGAGTAACCCCTCCGGCCTCCCAACTAGGTAGCGCCAAGTGTCGTTTTGAACCCTCGTAACGACACTTGGCGCTACCTAGTTTCATTCTTGGGATACCAGCCCCGGCTCAGGAGTGCTGAACGGATTTTGGCCACCGCCGGCCGGGCATCCCTCTCCATGTGCCGCTTCGAAATCCTCACAAGGAGCCAGCCTGCACGGGCGAAGTCCTCTTCACGGGCAATGTCCCGGACGATCTGGGCTGCCTCCGAGTGCACCTCACCGTCGTATTCCACCGCCACCTTCTGTTCCGGATAACTCAGGTCAGGTTGGCGGACGACGCCGGCTCCCAGTTCCGTGGGAACGTTCAGCAATGGTTCGGGCAGGCTTGCGTCCTCCAGGGCCAGCCGGAGCCTGGTTTCCGGGGCGGAATCGGACCCCACCCGTGCACGCTCGAGGGCAACCCGGGCCTTCCTGATACCCGGTGTCCCCTTGTGCCGGTCAAGCATGTCTTCGAGATCCTCCCGGGTTGCATAGGGCTCTGACCTGCCCTCGAAGTCGGGCCGCGGAATGCGAAGCAAGTGGTCTGCAACCACGGTCAGCTCCTCGATGCTCATCTTGCGGGCGCAGTCCAACCATGTCCGCACCCGCGAAGTGACCAGCAGTCCGGCAAGATTTTCGATCTCGTCCGCGAAGAACTGCCCGCGGTGTCCCTTCACTCCGGGCCGGCGCATGATGGCAACGGTGTCAGGCCGCGAGATGTGAAGCAGAGGCTGATCACTGCCCGGGAGGAAACCCGGAAACTCCCACAGGAGAAAGGCCGACGCGTGCGAAGCGGCGGCAAACTCCGTCACCAAGGTGTAGGGACGGATGCGGGGGGCGAGGTGTGATGCATCGTCCCCGTCCGGTACCCGGACTCCCCGGCTTGGCCAGAGCAGACCAGGGTGACGCAGCCGCCGGCGGCTGATTCCGGCGTCGACCGCTTCCTGGAAAGTAAAAGGGAGGGACGCCAACTGGTCGGGTAATTGACTCGGTGCCTTCATCCGCCCATCGTGGCAGGCGGGGCGGGATGCCGCAGTGGTTATCCACAGGCCAGCCCGCCCATGCCCAACTAGGTAGCGCTAAGTGTCGTTATGAGCGCTCATAACGACACTTAGCGCTACCTAGTTGGGTGGGGAGGAGGGGTTAGGGGTGGGCCGCGGCCAGGGAGGCCAGTGTGGACACCAAGAGCCGGCGTTCCACCACCTTGATGCGCTCGTGCAGGGTCTCCTCCGTGTCCGACTCCTCGATGGCCACGGCTTCCTGGGCAATGATGGGGCCGGTGTCCACGCCGGCGTCGGCCCAGTGCACCGTGCAGCCGGTGACCTTGACGCCGTAGGCCAGCGCGTCCCGCACGCCATGGGCACCCGGGAAGGCAGGGAGCAGCGCGGGGTGCGTGTTGAGGTACCGGCCATTGAAAGCCTCGATGAACTCCGGGCTGACGATCCGCATGAACCCCGAGGAGACCACCACGTCCGGCTCAAACCTTGCAACGGCCTCCGTCAGCGCGGCATCCCAGTGCGCCCGGTCCGGGTACGCCTTGAAGTCCACCACAAACGTGGGGATCCCGGCGGCAGCGGACCGTTCCACCCCGTACGTGCCCGGGCGATCGGCTCCCACGGCAGCGATTTCCACGTCCAGTTCCCCAGCCTTGGCTGCGTCGATGACAGCCTGGAGGTTGGACCCGGTACCGGAAACGAGGACTACGATGCGCATGGCTCTAGCTTATGGGCAGCCTCGCGTAGGCTGGAAAACATGAACACCACACCGGGACCGGCTGGGCAGCAGCGGACCAAACCGCGGCTCAGCGAGGCGGCCAAAGCCTCGCTCGCCAAGACCCACACCCTGTTCCGGATGTTCGTCGTCTCGGTGCTGGGCGCCTTCTTCGTCTACCAGCTGGACGTAACCTACCTGTGGCTGACGGGCGTCCTGACGGCTGCCAGCATCACTTTGGGAATCGTCCTGCTGGTGCGGGCGGCGCGCTTGAAGGAATCCAGACTGGTCCTGGTGGGCACCATCTCCGGCCTGGTGGTGTCCGCAGTCATGGTGCTGCTCATCCTTGTCACGGCAGTGTTCTTCGATGAAGTCCGCGAATACCAGGCATGTGTTGGCCGTGCGCTCACGGACAAGGCCCAGTCCGCATGCCGCATCCAGCTGCAGGATTCACTGCCCCGGCAGATCCCCTAGCCGCGCCAGCAGCGGCAATAAGCCTAGGAAACCAGCTGCGCTTCCTGGTCCTTTGACGCGTGCTCACGTTCCAGCCACGGCCCGGCCGCGTAACCGATAACGACGCCGGCACCCACCTCCGCAGCCAGCCAGACTCCCGTCCAGAACGGGTCAGGGCCGATGTCCGTCAGGCGTCCGATTCCGGCTGATCCGCGGGCCAGCCAGGCCAGCCCAAAAGCCAGCAGCCCGGCGGCCAGGCCGGTCAGCACCCCGAGCACCAGGGTAGAAAGGCTGGCCGTGAACCAGCGCAGGCGGATCTTGATGGCCAGCCATTCGTCAAAGTGGTTTTCGCCTTCGCGGAGGAACCACCAGCCGGCCAGGACCCCGGCCAGCACCGGGACGATCAGGGCTACAAAGGCGTAGTCCAAAGGCCCGGAGGGAAGGGCAGCCAGCACCGGGATGGACGGCAGCGGCCCGACGGCGGTACCCAGCGGGCCCACGTGGGAACCGGCGCCCATGGCAAAGCCTGCCCCGGACGTCCAGGCCAGGGCAAAGACCGCGAGGTTGGGCAGGAACCCAAGCTGCGCGATGGTCAGGGCCGCACCTCCGACTGCGCCGGCGTCGAGCGCTTCATAGACAGCGACCACGAGGTTCCAGTGAATGAACAGGTCAACGGCCAGCAGCGCCGCGGCCATGGCAAGCGCCGAAACAGCTGCAACGAACCCTGCCTTCGCGGCGGAACCGAGATAGGAGCCGGCCCACCGCGAATGCTGGCTGCTGCGCGAGATCCAGTCGACTGCGTCGACGCCGATCAGCCGGCTCCAGGACCCGGCCTCGCGACGCGCGCCGACCACCATGCCGAACGCGTAGGGAATAAGGGGTATGAGCATGGCGTGCCAAGGGTTGATGAGGACGTCAGGCGTGCGGCAGACAAAGCCGGTGGCTGTTCCGAAGGCGGCGTAAACAACCCATGAACCGAGCAGGGCCTGCCAGAGCTGGTCCGTATAGGAGGCGCGGGCCAGCCGTCGCCCGGCCCGCCAGGCCAGGAGGAAAGGCAGCAGGGTCAGGCCCAAGGGGATGAGCGAAAGGACCCCGGATTTCCCGTTGGCCGCGGCGTTGGGACCCGCGGCGGTGAGCTCCAGCGGCACCCCGTGGAGCAGCAGCCAGGACTGCCCGGCCAGCCGGGCCAGGACGTCGAAGGCACTGTCATGGAAACCGGCGGTTGCCCAGACGGCGATGATCGGGGCGATCACAACCAGCGCGGAAATGATGGCTGCCTGTGCCGTTTCAAGGGCACCCTGCAGCCACAAGGGCATGGGAAGGCCACGGTCTCCGGTCTGGTCAGCACGCAGTTTCATCGTGCCCCATGGTGTCACGGCCAGCCCATCCAAGGCGGCAACGACAGGCTTAGCCGCCTGATCATGAGGAAACTTCAGGGGCGTCCGCACCGGCGCTTTTCGCAGGCGTCCGCCGTAAGATTTAACTGTCCACAACGAGTGGATTGGAGGAGAAAATGACTACCGCATCCCCACATGCACACGGTGTTCACTTTGGCCGGGCAGACGTCCAAAACGCGGGCATGGGAGTGGGAATTGTTTTGATGCTGGTGGGTATCCTGGGGTTCATCCCCGGCGTCACCACCCAATACAGCGAACTGATGTTCCTCGGACCGGCGTCACACGCCATGTTCCTTGGACTGTTCCAGGTGTCCATGCTGCTCAACATCGTGCAGTTGGCCATCGGCGCAACCGGCTGGGCAATGTCCCGCACCGAACATGGGGCACGGAACTTCCTCCTGGGAGCAGGCGCACTGTACATCGTCCTTGCCGTCTACGGCCTGATTGTCGGAGTGGATTCAGCGGCGAACTTCCTGTCACTGAACATGATGGACAACTGGACCCACCTGGCACTGGGCGCAGTGATGATTGTTGCCGGCTGGCTGTTCTCGAGGAACTCGGCCAGCAGGACATAACCCGGAATCCGTAAGCCGGGAAACAGGAGCCGCGAATGAAAGAAGAACCTAAGTTCTGAAGATATTCGTCCTACTGGCTGGTGCAGTCGCCGCCCCGAGCGGAGGCTGCACCAGCGTTTTAACCAGTTCGGCATGCAGAAACGACGCCGGGAGCCCCCAAATAGGACTCCCGGCGTCGTTGACTGCGCGTGTGCCTTGGCGCGCTGCGCTTGTGCCTTTGCGCCGGTCCGTTCAGCGGCGCTTCAGCCTCTGCACTGCCTGGGGCTAGCGGCGCCCGTCCCGAGCCACGCCCTCAGCGTCGATGTGCTCCTTGCGGACTTCCTCATTGACCGTCACGTCGTCCTGGACAACGTCCTTGTCAAGGCGGACCCGCTCCACCGGAACGGCTTCCTTCTGGACTACGGGCCGCTCCTCGTGGAGGGTGACCTCATGCTCCTCTTCGCTGATGTCCGGCCCGTTGAGGGCTGCCCCGCGGTTGGCGTCGGTGATGGGTTCGCGCTCCAGGCGAACTTCCTCGCGCTGCACGGGGACGGTCTTGGTGACGTTTTCCGTAGTGACGTACTTCCGCAGGCGGGCGCGGCTGGTAGCTTCACGCTCGGTGCCAACGTGGAGCTTCTCCTCGGAGCGCGTCATGGCGTCATCCGTGGTGGGGCCGGAGGTGTCGTGTCCCACGGTGCCGCCGTCAGTGCGGCGGTCCGAATCGATACCAGCCGTGGGAGTGCCTGCATTCAGGTCGGCATCGCCCTGCAGGTCCACATCGTCCCGGGACTCCGAGTAGGTCCGGGCACCGCGCTCATAGTACGTGTAGAGGCGGTCCTCTTCCTCAGGGGTGAGGTGTCCGTCCACGTCCACCCGCGGGGCGTCCTTGACGTGCTCCTTGCTGTAGGGCACCACCAGGTCGTCGCCTTGGCTGTGCGCACCCTCGACGGGAACGAAGGACTGTGACGTGCCAAAAAGGCCGGTCTTGACGGTAACCCATGTGGGCTCGCCGGTGTCGTCGTCCGCGTAGAGCTGGCCGATAGAGCCGATCTTCTCGCCATCGGAGCCGATAACGTTGCCGCCCTTGGTGAGCAGGTTTTCAATGTTTTCCCGGTTGAGCATGACGTCTCCTTGGATGTGTCGTTGCGCTGGGCTTGGCTAACCAGTGGATGTACCGGCACGGCGTTCCCGTGGCGCGGCCTCCGCCCCGACTGCTTGAGGCTTCGCGTTAGCTGCCCCCATACCGTAAGCATGCTTAGCATCAAAAGGGAAGCCTACTTAGTAATTTTTTCGAAACACGGCGGTTCCTGTTCACCCAGCCTTTTCCTGCGGGTAACGCTTTCTCCCCCGCCATTTCAAGCCCCCGGCCCATCGTGGAGGGGTGAGGATCGCAATTGTTGCTGAATCATTCCTGCCACTGATGAACGGGGTCACCCATTCCATCCTGAGGGTGCTGGACCATCTCCAGGACCGGGGCGACGACGTCCTGGTCATCGCGCCCTCCGCGCAGGACGCAGAAGCGCCGGACCGCGTCAAGGGTGCCGAGATCCACCGGCTGCCGGCGGTTCCGCTGGCCGGCTACACAAACGTCCGGGTGGCGATGGGCGGTGTGTACCGGGTCAAGCGAATCCTTGCCGACTACGCACCGGACGTCGTCCACCTGGCTTCGCCGTTCGTCCTGGGCTGGCGTGCCGTCCAGGCCGCCCACCAGCTGGGCATCCCCACCGTGGCGATCTACCAGACCGAGGTTCCCAGCTACGCCGGAAGGTACGGGGTTCCGTTCCTGGAAAACTGGGCGTGGAACCGGGTGGAGAACATCCATCTGCTCGCCTCCCGTACCCTGGCGCCGTCAACGTTCGCGCTGAACCAGTTGCGCGGCCGCGGCATTCCACGGGTGCGGATGTGGCGGCGCGGCGTGGACACCGCCAGGTTTTCACCGGAAAAGCGCGACGACGGCTGGCGGGCCGAGGTAGCTCCCGGCGGCAGGCGGATCATCGGCTACGTGGGCAGGCTCGCGATGGAGAAGCAGGTGGAGGACCTGGCTGCCCTTGCCGGCGTCCCCAACGCCAGGCTTGTGATCGTGGGCGACGGGCCGCAGCGTGCGGCGCTGCAGGAAGCGCTCCCGGACGCGGTCTTCACCGGGTTCCTGGGCGGCGGGGAGCTGGCACGCGCCGTGGCGTCCTTCGACCTCTTCGTCCACCCGGGTGAGTTCGAAACGTTCTGCCAGACCATCCAGGAGGCCATGGCATCGGGCGTGCCGGTGGTGGCCACCGGCCGCGGGGGCCCGCTGGACCTGGTGGAGAACTCGCGGACGGGGTGGCTCTACGAACCCGGTGACCTGTCCGCCATGCGGAGCCAAGTGCTCGACCTGATGGGCGACGACGCCAAGCGCCGCGCCTTCGCCGCCGCAGCGCATGCCTCCGTGCAGGACAGGACCTGGCCTGCACTGTGCGCCGAGCTGGTGCGCCACTACGAAGACGTCATCGCCGGAATCCCGGTTTCCCTGGGCTCAGGCAGCACCGAAGGAGCAGCATTGTGAAAATCTCCGTGATTGGATGCGGTTACCTGGGCGCCGTGCACGCGGCAACCCTCGCTTCCATGGGCCACACCGTGGTGGGGATCGACGTCGATCCCGGCAAAGTGGAACAGCTGGCGCGCGGTGCCGCCCCCTTCCATGAACCCGGCCTGGATGAACTGCTCCGGGACGGCCGGCAAACCGGCACGCTCACCTTTTCCACCAACGCCGCCGCCGCGAAGGGCGCACAGGTGCATTTCCTGTGCGTGGGGACACCGCAGGACAAAACGTCCGACGCCGCGGACCTCACCTTCCTGGTCTCCGCCATCGAAGCCCTGCTGCCGCACCTGGCGGCGGGCGCCGTCGTCGTCGGCAAATCCACCGTTCCCGTTGGCACGGTGGAGATGCTCCGCGGCGTGCTGGCCCCCCGGCCGGACGTCGTGCTGGCATGGAACCCGGAGTTCCTCCGGCAAGGGACCGCGGTGAAGGACTCGCTGGTGCCGGACCGGCTGGTGTACGGGGTTGACGGCGGGCGCGCAGCTGCCTTCCACCCCGGCACCGGCGCACCGCTCGGGGTGACGGCCGCCTTGGACACGGTCTACGAACCGCTTCTCCGGGCAGGCATTCCCCGCCTGGTCTGCAACTTTGCCACTGCAGAGCTCATCAAGTCGGCAGCCAACGCCTACCTGGCCACCAAGATCAGCTTCATCAATGCGGTGTCCGAACTATGCGACGCCTCTGGCGCGGACGTGGCGGAACTCAGCGAGGCGATGGGCATGGACCCGCGCATCGGAGGACGGTACCTGCACGCCGGACTCGGATTTGGCGGCGGCTGCCTGCCCAAGGACATCCGCAGCTTCCGGGCCCAGGCATCAGACCTCGGCGTCACCGCCGTTGACGACTGGATGCGCCTGGTGGATTCGGTCAACCTGGGCCAGCGCGAACGGACGGTACGCCTGGCCGCCGAACTCTGCGGCGGCAGCGTCGCCGGCCGCTCCATTACCGTGCTGGGCGCGTCCTTCAAACCCGATACCGACGACATCCGGGACTCGCCCGCCCTGGACGTTGCCGACCGGCTCGCCGCGGCCGGGGCGCACGTCACCGTCACGGATCCCAAGGCGGTGAACCACGCCTGGCTGCGGTACCCGCGCCTGCGGTTCGAAGCCGCCGCCAGGCGGGCGCTCGAAGGCGCCGAGCTGGTCCTGCTGCTGACGGAGTGGGATGAATACCGGCGGCTGTCCCCCGCCACTGCGGGTGCGGCCGTACGACGGCGGGTGGTGCTGGACGCGCGCAACGTCCTGGACGCGACGGACTGGCAGGCCCACGGCTGGGTAGTGCGCGGCCTGGGCACCAGGGGCTCCGACGTGCCGGCTGCGGAGGGGGCCCTCCCCCGGGTTTAGTCCAGCAGGCCCAGCTCGGCGAAGGCCAGGGCAACGCCGTTGCCGGCCGGGCCGGGCGTTAACCGGTCGGCAACGGCCAGCACGGCAGGGTGCCCGCCTTCCACCGCGATCCCAACCCCGGCGTACTCCAGCATTTCAATGTCGTTGGCGCTGTCGCCGATTGCCACGATGTCCGCCCGGTCAAGGCCCAGATGCTCCTCCACCACCTGGATGCCCACCGCCTTGTGGGTCCCGGCCATGAAGATTTCCCCGGCACGGTCCCCCAGGGCGGAGAGGGAACTGGGGATGAGACCCACCTGCGGACCGAGCCGGTCCACCAGCTGCTTCAGCGGCACATCTGAATCGAAACAGGAGATCTTGGCGTAGGACGTGGCACGCAGGTCATCGCTGTACTGCATGGGCCCCAGGATGTCCTCAAGGGGATCCACATCAGTGCCCAGGACTCCGTCATGCTGCGGCCGGCCGGCGAAAATAGGTCCAAGCACCTCCCTCAGCCGCTGGTCCACGCCAGTACGCCCGTGAAGGGATTCAGGGGCTTCCAGGATGTAGGCCACATCATGGGCATCCAGGGCATCAACGATGCGCCCGGCCAGGTCCTGGTCGAAGCGCGTGTCCTTAAGGACCTGGCCGTCCAGTTCCACCCTGGCGCCGGCGCCGGTAATGGTCCCGTCAAAACCGGCCTCAAGGATGTGGGCTGGGACCATGGACAGCGGCCGGCCGGTGCACACGAAGACGAGGTGTCCCAGCCGGCGGGCGGTGCGGACCGCCTCCACATGGGCTTCCGGAGCCAGCCCATGGTCCGCGTAGGTGCCGTCGATATCGAGGAACACGGCACGCGGCCGGACGGTCTGCTGGCTGCACATGCGGGAGCTCCTTGGTTGGTGGCGGGGACACCCAATCCTATCCAGGCGCGAAAACTGACAGTCATCCCGTGACAATCAAACTCTTGCAGAGCAGTAAGCACACTGATTGAATTATGGAACCGGAAATGGGGGCCCGGCACAACTTACTGATTAAGGAGTGGCAACATGGGTATTCTCGGATTTCTCATTTTGGGCCTGATCGCCGGCGCCATTGCAAAGGCCATCTTGCCTGGCCGCCAAGGCGGAGGCTGGGTGGTTACCCTGGTTCTCGGCGTTGTCGGTGCCCTTTTGGGCGGCTGGATCGGCTCGCTGATTTTCGGCGGCGGACTGGCTGAATTCTTCGATCTCCGCACCTGGCTGCTGGCCATTCTTGGTTCAGTCATCGTGCTCCTGGTTTACGGTGCGGTTGCCAACCGCAGTGGCCGCCGGGTGTAGCAACCCACATATTCCTCAACAAGAAAATGGCGCCGCCCCTCCAAAGGGCGGCGCTATTTGTGTTCCCGGTGGGACCTGGCAACCGGGCCGCACGCACACAGGGCGCCCGGCAGCCGGTAACCAGTTCCTGCTGTTCCGTCACCAATTCAGCATTCGCGCTTTATGATGTGCGGGGGGGTGGCGCAATGATTGATGACTGGAACCACAGGAAAAATCCGGCAGCACAAATGTTCGGCACAGTCCTGGACGCCAGCCCGGACGCTCTCTTGGCCATCGCGGCCGATGGCAGCATCGCAATGGCCAACGCCGCCGCAGGGAGGATGTTCGGGTACTTCAGCAGGGACCTGGCCGGGCGGGACCACAGGATGCTCCTGGCCGAGGGCTTCCGCGGCGAGGTGGAACAGCTTTTCGCCAGGCTCCTTGCCGGGCCCGAGGAGCATCTCCCGCCCCGCGAAATCTACGGAGTGCGCGGGGACGGGACGGAGTTCCCCGCTGAAGCGGCGGGTTCCCTGATGCCGGGATCCGACGACGGCGTCCCCGCCGGGCCGCTACTGCTGCTGTCCGTCCGGGGTACTTCCCACCGCCAGGACGCGGACGCCGACCTGCGGGAGGCGATGTCCCTGCTGACCGCCACGCTGGAGTCAACCGCGGATGGCATCCTGGTCATCAATTCCTACGGCAGCGTCGCCGGGTTCAATGACCAGTTCCTTACCATGTGGGGAATGCCTGCGGAGCTTTTCCAGAGTGGCAGCGAAGAGCGCATCCTGCAGCTCATTCTCGCCCAGCTCGTCGACCCGGATGCGTTCATGGCCCGGATGGCGGAGCTCGAAGCGGACCCGGCCGCGGAAAGCCATGACATCCTGGAATTCAAGGACGGCCGGACCCTGGAGCGGTATTCCCGCCCCCAGCGCGTGGGGGACGAAGTGGTGGGCAGGGTGTGGAGCTTCCGGGATGTAACGCCGCGGCGGAAGGCCGAGGAGCAGGCCCGCCAGGCCATGATGGACTTGGCGGCGCAGACGGAGAAGCTGCGCGCGATGGCGTTCCAGGACCCGCTCACGGGGCTGGCCAACAGGGCAGTTTTCAATGACGCACTGGCGGATGCGCTTAAGGAGCCGCGGCTGAAGACCGTCGACGTCCTGCTCCTGGACCTGGACGACTTCAAGGAAGTCAATGACATCCTCGGCCACCAGGCCGGGGATGACATGCTGACGGAGGTGGCCCGCCGGCTCGCCGGCTGTGTCCCGACTGCGGACGTGGTGGCCAGGCTGGGCGGTGACGAATTCGTTGTGCTCCTGACCGCCTGCCCGGACGCCGACGCCATTGCCGAATGCATCGTCCGGTGCCTGAACGTCCCGGTCACCATCCAGGGCACGGTCCTGCGGCCAAGCCTCAGCCTGGGGCTCGCCTCCCTGGCCCGGGACAATGTGGGCGCCTCCGAGCTCCTGCGCCAGGCCGACATTGCCATGTACGCGGCCAAGGCCGCCGGCAAGAACCGGTTCCTGCGCTTCCACCCGGAGATGATGACGGCCCTGGTGCAACGGACCTACATGGAGGGCGGGCTGCAGCTTGCCGTGGCCCGGAGCGAGATCTCGGTGGATTTCCAGCCCATCGTTTCCCACCGCATGGGGCAGGTGGTCACGTTGGAGGCACTGGCGAGGTGGGACAGCGACGGCAGCCGGGTCCCGCCGTCGGTCTTCATCCCGCTGGCAGAACGCACGGGACTGATCAACGAGATCGGTGCCGAAGTGATGGCACGCGGCATGGCGGAGCTGGCGCCCTGGCTCAGCCGGGACCCGTCCCGGTCGCTCGCCGTGAACGTCTCCGGTGTCCAGCTGCAGGACCCGGATTTCGCGCAAACCGTCTTGGGGCTCGCGGAGACCAAGGGCGTAGCCGCCTACCAGCTGGTCCTGGAGGTCACCGAGAGCGTGTTCTTCGACGCCGACTGCACCCTGATCAAACAGCTCAGCACCCTGCGGGACGCGGGCGCCAGGGTTGCCCTGGACGACTTCGGCACCGGCTATTCCTCGCTGGGCAGGCTTCAGGACCTGCCGGTGGACACGGTGAAGATCGACAAGACGTTCGTATCCATGGTGCACACCGGCAACGAACGGCTCCCCATCCTCAGCTCCATGATCAACATGGCCCACAGCCTTGGCCTGACGGTCACGGCGGAAGGTGTGGAAACGGCAGCGCAGGCGGACTACCTCACGGCACTGGAATGCGACACGCTCCAGGGCTACCTGTTCTCGCTCCCGCAGCCCGGCCGGCGGCTGGACCAGGCGTTGCAGCGTGCGGAGGAAGTGCTCCATGCCCTCAAGGAGCGGTAGCGCCGCCCGGGAGGGGGCGCCTTCCGCCTGAGGGGGATAGCATGGAAGGGCGCCTCCGCCCAGGTCTCGGGTGGGCTCCGATTACGGTTCCTCAGCGGTAACGGCTTCGGAGTACAGGCGCACGTAGGGGAGGTTCCGCGTGTCTCAGACTGGTCTCCTGGAGGGTCGGTCCGCCGGCGGCAGCAACACGGCGCCGCTAAAGTGGCCGGCTGTGTCCACGGGCGCGGCCTTGGCTGTGCTCGGACTGTTCCTTGCCGTAAACAGCGGGTCTCCGGCCGCCCTCGTGACGGGTGACTTCCTGATCCTGGCAGCTTCCTTGCTTGCCGGAGCAAGCTGCACGCGTGCTGCGCTGCGAGGGGGCGTCAATGCCAGGGCCTGGGCCTTTGTAGCTGTCGCTGCCTTTATGTGGGCCGCCGGGATGGCCCTCTACGCCTTCTACGGCCTCGCGAACAACCACGTATATCCGTTCCCCTCCCTGGCGGATGCCCTGTTCATCGGCTACTCGGTGCCCGCGGTCGCCGCCCTCTTTGCGTTTAAGAGGCGCAACGGCAACCATGCGGTGGCGCTGTACCGGGCGGTCATGGATGCTGCCGTGATTGCCGGTTCTGTCCTGGTGGTCAGCTGGTACATGGTGCTTGGGCAGGCCTTCGAGGCCGAGGGCGATCCGCTGGCGCGGCTCACCGGGATGGCCTACCCCGTGGCGGATCTGGTGATTACGTCCCTGGTCCTGGTCCTTGCCATGCGGCGCCAGCCGGGCGAGCGGCGGCCATGGCTGTTCCTGGGCGGCGGCCTGCTGGTTCTGGCCGTGACGGACAGCGTCTACGTGCGGATGACGTTCGACGGCGTTACCGGCACCACCGGGTCGCCCCTGGCCCTGGGATGGATCATCGCCTTCCTCCTGATTGCCTTGGCCCCGCTGGCTCCGTACGAGGAAAGCTCGGGGACGGACCGGGCTGGCTACACCCTGGCCCTGGAGTTGCTGCCGTACGTCCCGCTCCTCATGGCGGTGGTGCTGTTCGCGGGGCCCCACATGGACGAACTTGAGCCGTTCCTGCTGGTGGTAGGCGCTGCCGTGCTGGTGTTTGTCATGGTCCGGCAGGTTCTGATTATTTTTGAGAACATCACCCTCACCACCGGGCTGGAGGATGAAGTGGCCGTCCGGACCAGGGAACTGGAAGCGGCCCGTGAGGCGGCGATGGAGTCCAGCCGGCTGAAGTCGGAGTTCCTGGCCACCATGAGCCATGAAATCCGCACCCCCATGAACGGGGTGGTGGGCCTGACGGCCCTGTTGCTGGAAACCCCGCTGGACCCGACCCAGAAGCAGTATGCGGAAGGTGTCAAAAGCGCCGGAGAGGCACTGCTGGCCCTGATCAACGACATCCTCGATTTCTCCAAGCTGGAGGCCGGCAAGGTTGATTTGGAGGCGCGTCCCTTTGATCCGCGCACGTTGGTGGAGGAGGTGGCCGGGCTCCTGGCGGAACCGGCACAGGCCAAGAGCCTGGAGCTGATCGCCTACTGCGAGCCGGACGTCCCGGTACGGCTGGTGGGTGACTCCGGCCGGATCCGGCAGGTCCTCCTGAATCTTGCCTCCAACGCGGTTAAATTCACGGCGTCAGGCGAGGTGTCCATAAGGGTTACAACGGAGAGCCCCGGAGCGGCACCCGGAAGCACCGCCATGGCGTGCTTCGAGGTGCGTGACACCGGCATCGGGATCCACCCTTCCCAGCATGGCAGGCTTTTCCAGTCGTTCTCCCAGGCCGATGCCTCCACCACCCGGAGATATGGCGGTACCGGACTGGGCCTCGCCATCTGCCGCCGCCTGGCCGATGCGATGGATGGCGAGATTTCCGTTGAGAGTGCTCCGGGGAAGGGCAGCACCTTCCGGTTCCGGCTGCCCCTGCCGGTTGCCCCGCCGTCCACCGACCCGGTTCCGGCAGCCGGTTTCCTGAGCGGCCTGCGGGTTTTGGTGGTGGATGACAACGCCACCAACAGGCTGGTCCTCGAGTCCCAGTTGCGCGGCTGGCAGCTGCAGCCGGAAGCGTTCCCCGATGCTGCCTCAGCGCTGGTACGTGCCCGCGAGGCACACGCCGCCGGAGAACCGTTCCACCTGGCAGTCCTGGACTTGTGCATGCCGGGCATGGACGGGCTGGAGCTGGCGCGGCGCCTGAAAGGCGAAGCCGCCCTGGCGGATATCGAACTGATAATGCTCACGTCCACCATGCAGGTCAACGCGGCCGAGATCACGGATGCGGGCGTGCGCGAATGGCTCATGAAGCCGGTCCGAAGTTCCGAGTTCTACAACCGGCTGGTCCGCCTCATATCCACGCACGAGCCCTCCGTTCCGGCCGCCGGTTCAGTACCGCCGGCGCCGGTGACGGACGGGCCATCGAAGGGGCGCATCCTGGTGGTGGAGGACAACGAGGTCAACCAACTGGTGGCCCGCGCAACGGTCAGCGGACTCGGCTATGCCGTGGACGTGGTGTCCAACGGCGCAGAGGCCCTCACCGCCACCGCGGAGTCCAGGTACTCAGCCGTTCTGATGGACTGCCACATGCCGGTGATGGACGGTTTCGAGGCCACGCGGCAGATCCGGGGCAGGGCCGGCACCCATACCCGCCTGCCGATCATTGCCATGACGGCGGGGGCGCTGGACGGCGACCGGGAACGCTGCCTGGCAGCCGGCATGGACGACTACCTGGCAAAGCCCGTGGATGCCGCAGCCCTGGAAGCCACGCTGGCCCGCTGGGTTCCGGAACCTGAGCCCCAGCGCGTCCCCCAGGCTGTCCAGCGCCCGCTTGCCGTCACCGGGGTCCGGGCTCCTGCCGATCCCGTAGGCCCGCCGATTCTGGACCGGGACAGGCTTGCGATCCTGCGGGACCTGGGGCCCGGCGACGGCCTGGGACTGCTGCCCGCGGCGGTGGCCGCGTTCAGGCGGGAGCTCCCCGGACGCCTCGCGGCGCTGCGTGCAGCAGTGAACGACGCCGATTGGCCCGCCCTTGCCAGGGCGGCGCACGCGCTCAAGGGGGCGGCAGCCAATATCGGGGCGGCGCAAGTAGCGGGGACCTGTGCAGAGCTGGAGCGGATGGGGCGCAGCGCACGGGACGGCGACGGCCCGGGACTGGTCCGCCGTCTCGAGGCTGAACTGCGGCTGCTGGACGCAGGACTCGACACGGCGTTAAAGGAGGCCACGTGAAGGTGCTGGTAGCTGACGACGATCCAGGGTCGCTGATGGTGGCAAGGGCCGCCGTCGAGCGCTCCGGGCACGACTGCCTGGCAGCAGCCGACGGCGACCAGGCCTGGGCCCTCTACCTGGAGCACCAACCCGATGTGGTGGTAACGGACAGGGTGATGCCGGGAATGGACGGGATGGCCTTGTGCCGGGCCATCCGGGAGCGGGAGGAGGACCTTTACACCTACGTCGTCCTGCTCACGTCGCAGGGGTCCCGCGAGGACATACTGGCCGGGCTCAAGGCCGGGGCCGACGATTACGTCACCAAGCCGTTGGACCCCTTCGTGCTGCAGGCCCGGCTGCTGGTGGCGCTGCGTGTCACCACCCTCCACGCGGACCTGGCGCACTACCGCAGGGTCCTGGCCCGGCAGGCGCGCACAGACCCGCTGACAGGGCTGCACAACCGGCTGAAGCTCTCGGAGGATCTGGAGCAGCTCCACCAGCGGAGCGTTCGGTACGGGGAAAAGTACAGCCTGGCCATGTGCGACGTGGACAACTTCAAGACCTACAACGACCTCTATGGCCACCCCGCAGGAGACCAGGCCCTGCGGGCTGTGGCGGAAGCGTTGCTCAGCTCCGTCCGGAAAAGCGACGGCGTGTACCGCTTCGGCGGGGAGGAGTTCCTGCTGGTACTGCCCCGGCAGTCGGTATCCGGCGCGAAGGCACTGATGGAACGGGCCCTGGATGCTGTACGGGGCCTGGCAATCGCGCACGCCGGCGATCCTACCGGCCAGCTGCGGCTCAGTGCTGGGCTCTCCGCATTCACCGCGGAGCACCCAGTGGATACGGTTACCCTGCTGGGTGAGGCCGATGCGGCCCTGTACGCAGCTAAGGCCGCGGGGCGAAACAGGGTGGAACTGGCACGGCAGTCCGGCTAGGCAGCCTTCTTGGAGCCGGGCTTCTTCTGGACGGGCTTCTGCTGGACCGGTTTCCGGGGTGCCGTCCGATCCGCTCCTGGCTGGTCCTGAGCCGGCACAGGCTGGGCGGCGGATTCTTCTTCGGCTGTGACATCCTGATCCGATGCCCGCGCTGCTTCAATGGCGCCCGCTGCTTCAGTTGTGCGGTTGCGCCGCCAGCGCCGGACCAGGTCGACGGCGGCCGCTGCGCCGGCAAGAGGGGTGAGCACCGCGGCCATGTAGACAAACAGCATCCACGTGAGCGTCGTCAGCGGCGGCTGGTTGTTGTTCAGGAGGGACAGCCCGCCCAAGAGTCCCACGGCCCAGAAGAGCAGGACAGCCGTAAGTACTGCACCGGCCGGGAAATACTGGTTGGTCACGATTTTTTTCAGGGTTTCCATGCACTTCCTCCTGCCTGGCCGGGGCGCGGCAACGGCCGCTCACCACAAGTATGGGGCCCGGAATCAGCGAAACCCCGCAAGACGCCGCGGCGAGTGATGAACGTAACTGGAGCAGCCGCCGTCGTGCATTCCAGCACGGACCTTCCGCTCGCCGGGAGGGCGCACTAGCGTGTTGCCTGTCCACTCGAAAGGCATTCCCGAAAGGTCCCCATGCGCAAAGTCACTGCCGGCCTGTTCCACTCCGTGGACGGGGTGGTCTCCGATCCCTACAGGTTCCAGTTCGACAGCTTCGACGACGAACTGGGAGCCGGCCTGAGCACCATGATGGAAACGGTGGACACCGTGGTGCTGGGCCGGGTGAGCTACCAGGAGTGGGCAGCCTACTGGCCCAATGCGTCGGTGGACGAGGACTTGCCGCCTTCATCAACCCGGTGGAGAAGTTTGTGGCGTCGCGGACCCTGGCGGAGCCGCTGGAGTGGCACAACTCGCGGCTGATGGACGCGCCGCTGGAGGAACGGGAACCGGCCGGCGCCTGTTCCAGGACGGCGACCCTACCACCCGGCTGGTGCTGCAGGACGAGTCCCGGACCAGCAAAGGCAACGTGATCAGCACCTACGGGAGGCTCGGGGCGTAGGCCCTACTATCCGCACCGGGTCTGTGAAAGGGTTTGAATATGGATGAAGAAACCAACAGTCCTGATGACGAGGCAGTCCCGGGTACCGGCGTCAATGACCATGCCTGGGAACGGGAGCACCGGCATCCCACGCCTGAACAGGCCCGGTCCATCGGCTACCGGCGCAGGGATGCCGAAGCGAAACTTGAGCAGCACCAGATTGAGGCCCGCGAAAAGGCAGCACACTCCGAGGAACACCACGCCGAGGACACGAAGGACTGACCCGGGTGGACACGGACCCCGGGGCCACGACTATGGGTCGCGGTCAGGACTATGAGTCAGGACCACGGCGCCGGGTCCACGGCGCTCCCCGGGGTTGATGGATACGCGTCTGCCGGGCGGGCAGCGCCCGGCGGGACTCCGGTGTGGCGTGCGCCCTGCAGCACCTCGTTGACCGCCTGCCTTATGGTGAGGGATTTTCCGCCGGCCCAGGCAAGCCCAAAACGGATAGGACCGGCTTCCGCCCGGACGCGCGCGGTGATGGTTGCCACGCGTTTCTCTTCCTCCGCGTTCAAGGGCCGCACGTGCTCCCACCGGTAAGCATTAGCTGCTGCAAGCAACCTGATGGCGAACTCCAGGCGGTTCTGCCCGGCATAGACTCCAGCCAGTGATTCAAGAGATGCAGCGAGGTTCCCGTGGGCCCGGAGTTTCAGCGACGCGTCCACAGCCTCAAGCAGAAGCCGTTCGGCGGTCACGCAGTCGCCTGCCTGTTCCTTGCACTCCGCAAGGTTAGTGAGTGCGGAAGGGTCGTTCACACCATCAGCACCGAGGGTGTGTGGACCCTGGTCAGTTCATCCGGGACGGCCACTGACGTCTGCGCGGTCCTTGCCAGCTGACTCCCAGGCCAGGTTCCGCTCCAGCATCTGGCCAATGATCCGGGCGCCTTCCGGGAAGGCGCCCGGATTCGTGCCGGAGTAGTTGAGCCGGACGAAAGGACCCGCAGGCTCAGCCGGGAACCACTCGTCGCCAGGGGCAATAATGACCCCGGCGGCTTCGCAGTCCCGGGCCAGGCGCGCCAGGTCCGTTCCGTCTGGAAGCCGCAACCACAGGTGGAGCCCGCCTCTCGGCACCTGCTCAAGGTGTGCCCGGGGGATATGCTCCCGCACGCTGGTGACCAGCAGGTCCCTGCGGGATTCAAGCTGGTGGCGCAGGCTGCGCAGGTGCGTCTGCCACCCTGGTTGCGTGACGACGTCGAGCGCGGCCGCCTGCAGCAGTCCGCTCACGTACATCGATTCGGCGGCCCGGTCTGCAAGGATGCGCTCCCGTGCCGGCCCGCGGGCAATGAGCGCCGCCACCCGGATGGAAGTGGACACGCTCTTGGTCAGCGAGCGCAGGTAGACGACGTGCCCGGAATCGTCGCGGGACGCTACGGGCACGGGGCTGGAGCTGATGCCAAAGTCGTGTGCCCAGTCGTCCTCCACCAGGAACGCGCCCTTCGCGCGGACCACGTCCAGGACCTCGTCGCGGCGTTCCGAAGCCCACTGCGCGCCGGTGGGGTTTGCATAGTTGGGCTGCGCGTAGAAAACCCGCGCCCCGGACTCGTCAAAGGCGCGGGCAAGCTCCATGGCATCCGGCCCTTCCGGGCCGCTGGGCACCGGGACCACGCGGACGCCCGCCTGCGCGGCGGCGAGGATGGCCCCCCAGTAGGACGGTGACTCCATCAGCAACGGCTGTCCCCTGCCCACCAGCGCGCTGAAGATGGAGCTCAGCCCGCTCTGGCTGCCGGGGAGTACGACGACGTCGCTTGGGTTCGGCGGCGAAATTCCCGCCGGCGTCGACGTGCTGAGCTCGTGGGCGAACCACGACTGCAGTTCGGGCAGGCCGGCGGCGGGCGGCCTGGACAGTGCCGCGTCACCGCGGGAGGCCCGGGCAAGGGCCGCCCGCACCAACCGCTCCGGGAGGAGCTCGCGGGCAGGATAGCCGGAGTGGAAGGCGATGGCGCCAAGCGGCACGTCCCGCATGGTGGCAGAAGCCGGCGGCAGCGCCGCCGACGGCGAGCGGAGCGCCGCCGTCTGCCATCCGTAGTCGGACGGGCGCGCCATACGGACAGCCCGCACGAACGTCCCCACGCCGGGGCGGCTTTCAATGAGGCCCTGGGCCGTGAGGGTCTGCAGGGCCTTCTGCACGGTGACCGGGCTGGCGTGGTACTCGGCCACGAGGGAACGGGTGGACGGCAGTTTCGCTCCCGGCGCGGCTGAAGAGATCCAGGATTTCAGGTGCGCCACTATCCGCGAACTGCTATCGTTGTTCATGAAAGACAATAGTAGCGCTACCCTGCCTTCCCGCACAGTGATACTAAGGCCGCAGCCGTCCGGGCTGTGGCTGGGCCTGGCGGGCGTGGCAGCCTTTTCCTTCACCGTACCGCTCACGAAGGTTGCCGTTGCGGGGCTGTCCCCGCTGTTCATCGGCTCCGGCCGGGCTGTGGTGGCCGGCATCCTGGCGGCGTCCGCCCTGGCCCTTAGCCGGCAACGACTCCCCCGCGGAACGCAGTGGCTGCGCCTGGCGGTGGTGGCGGCTGGCGTCGTGATTGGCTTTCCGCTACTGACCTCCTTTGCCCTGACCAGCACCCCGGCAAGCCACGGCGCCGTGGTCATCGCCTTGCTCCCTGCGGCAACTGCGACGGCCGCCGTTATCCGCGGGCGGGAACGCCCGCCGCTTGCTTTCTGGCTCATCAGCGGCCTCGGCGCCTTCGCGGTCATCGCCTTCGCTTCCCTGCAGTCCGGCGGCTTGGGCGTCCTGCACTGGGCGGACCTGCTGCTCCTGGGTTCAGTGGCGGCTGCTGCAGTCGGCTACGCAGAGGGGGGCCTGCTTGCCCGTGAACTGGGTTCCTGGCAGACCATTTCCTGGGCGCTGATCCTCGCTTTGCCGCTGATGCTGGCCGCGGCCGCCGTCTCCGCCATCCAGCAGCCGCCGTCCGCAACCCCGGCGCAGTGGGCCGCTTTCGCGTACCTCGCCGTGGTGAGCATGTTCCTGGGGTTCTTTGCCTGGTACCGCGGCCTGGCCATCGGCCCTATTGCCCGGGTCAGCCAGATCCAGCTCATCCAGCCTGTGCTCAGCATCTGCTGGGCGGCGCTCCTGCTGGGCGAGGGCCTGACATGGTCCACGGTCCTCGGCGGGCTGACCGTCATTCTATGCGCCGGAGCCGCAGTCCGGGTCCGGTTCAGGCCCGCGCCCGACGCCCTCCCCAGCACCGTCCTCCCCAGCACCGTCCTCCAGCCAGCAAAGGATTAACCGCATGTACGTTCCAGCCCACTTTGCCGCGGTCCCCGCAACCGTGCAGGACCTCCTCACCCGCCCGGGAGCCGCGAACCTGGTCACGATGACCCCGCACGGCCTCCTCGCCACGCTCCTGCCCTTCGTTTACGATCCCGACTCCGGCGAGCACGGCGCGCTGCAGGGGCACGTTGCGCGGAACAACACGCAGTGGTCCCAGCCCGCCGCCGGGGATGCCCTGGCCATCATCCAGGGAGCGGACGCCTACGTTTCCCCGTCCTGGTACGCGTCCAAGGCCGAGCACGGACGCGTTGTGCCCACTTGGAACTACACCACGGCACACGTCTACGGACGGCTGGTGATCCACGACGACCCGGAATGGCTGGACCGGCAGGTCCGGCGCCTCACGGGACTGCACGAGGCCGGCTTCGCCCACCCGTGGAGCGTGGATGACGCCCCTGGCCGGTACATCGCCGGGCAGCTGCGGGCCATCGTGGGGGTCGAACTGGTCATCACCCGGATCGAGGCCAAGGCCAAGCTGAGCCAGAACCGGTCCGAGGCGGACATTGACGGTGTGGTGGCAGGGCTTCATGCGCGGGGACAGTCAGAGGCCGCGGCCGATGTGCAGCAGGCCCGCCCCCGGCCCAACTAGGTAGCGCCAAGTGTCGTTTTGGGGGCTCAAAACGACACTTGGCGCTACCCAGTTGCAAGAACTCAGCGGGCCGCAACGAGCGCTTCGCTCGCCTCCCACAGACCGCGCGCCAGCTCGGCGTCGTAGGCCTGGGGGTTGGCCTTGGCCAGGGCGCGCTTGTAGTAGTACGCGCCGGAGATCCAGTCCTTGCCCGCCGTGCCGTTGACCAGCCAGAGGAGGGTGTCCGCGCCCTGGTCCGGCGTGAGCATGAAGCGGTTCAGCAGCGTCTTGTAGGCGTGCCGGAACGGACTGCTGGACTCGGCCGCAAAATTTGTGCGGACCACGCCCGGGTGGAATGCCGCCGTCGTGATTCCCTGCTCGCCGAAGCGACGGTGCAGCTCGGAGGTGAAAAGGATGTTGGCGAGCTTGCCGGTGCCGTAGGCGCGGTTGGTGGAGTAGGTGTGCTCCGCCGTGAGGTCGAACAGGTCCAGCTTGCCGAAGTTGTTGGCGCCGCTGGAGGTGTTGATGACTTTTGCGTTGCTGGCAACCAGGGTGTCCATCAGCAGCGTGGTAAGCAGGAACGGCGCCAGGTGGTTGACCTGGAACGTGGACTCGTTGCCGTCAACGGTGAGGGTGCGCTTGCCCATGATGCCGCCGGCGTTGTTGGCCAGAACGTCGATGCGCGGGTAGTCGGACTTCAGCTGGGCGGCGAGGGCGCGCACCTGCGCGAGCTCCGCGAAGTCGCTGACAAAGTAGTCGGCGTCCAGTTCCTTGGCAATGGCCCGGGTCTTCTCCGCGGAACGGCCGACGACGACCACCTGCTCCCCTGCCTTGGCCAGCGTCCGCGCGGCTGCTGCGCCGATGCCGTCGCTGGCGCCGGTGATCACGATGGTGCGAGGAGTCAAGGGGTGTCCTTCGGTTGGGGAAGTCGCGGCGCCCGGGTTGGGCATGCTGCACTACCGGCACAACGACGGCGGCGCGGCAGGTGTTCCCCGGCGCGGACAAGAGGGCATATCCTGCACAGACCAGCCAGCCGAACCCGGGGGGGAAACCATGGAAATGCCCAAAGCGTCGGACGCGGACAAGGAGCGCTTCCGGTCCCTGGTGCCGGACGGCCCCGGCGTGGTGGTGAAACCGATGTTCGGCAACCTCGGTGCGTTTGTTAATGGCAACATGTTCGCCGGCCTGTTCGGGTCCACCGTCGGGATCAAGCTCTCACCGGAGGACAGGCAGCAGCTCGAAGGCGCGGAGCGGACCGTCCCCTTCGGCCCGGCGGAGCGGCCCATGGGCGGCTACACAGGATTGCCGGAGGTGTGGAACGAGGAAGGCGACGGCGACGACGCCCGGGCCAAGGCGTGGATCCACAAGGCCTTCGAGTACGTGGCGGGGCTGCCGCCGAAGGAGCCGAAGGCCGCGAAGTCCCGGACGGCAGGCAAGTAGCTAGTGGGCGGGTTCGAGGACGAGCCTTAGCCCGAATCCCACCATGACCGTTCCCGTGATCCCGTCGATGATCCGGATGCTGCGTGCGCCCTTGAGCCAGCGGGAGGCGTACCCCGTGCCGAAGATCAGGAGGGTGAACCATGCCATCGCCAGGACGCAGTGGACGCCGGCGAGCAGCGTGCCCACCAGCAAGGGAGAGGCTCCGGCCGGCATGAACTGCGGAATGGTGGCTACGTAGAACACGCCAACTTTGGGGTTCAGGAGGTTTGTCACGGTCCCCGTGAACCAGCCCTTGTACAGGTCATCCCTGCCCGCCGCCGGCACATCGTTCTGGCCGGCCGGTGCAGCGGGCGCGCTGGCCTGCCTGCGGCTCTTCCACAGCAGGGACAGTCCCAGCCACACCATGTAGGCGGCGCCGGCAATAGTCACCACGCGGTAGGCGAACTCGGATGCGGCCAGTAGCGCAGATACGCCCACGGCTGCGGCGACTCCCCACAGCATCGCGCCGGTGCTGATGCCCGCGGCCGTGGCAAAGGCGTAGCGCCGGGACTTCGAGATCGAGGAGCGCAGCACCAGGGCAGTGTCCAGGCCGGGAATCAGGGTCAGCAGCCCCGCAACCAACGCAAACGAAAAGACAGCTTGTAGGAGGGTCACGGTCCAAGGATACGGCGGCGAACAAGACAGTTCTTGTCACGCAGTTAACCAGTCATTCATGCCGCCCTCAGCACCCGTCCAACCGGCCTTCCTACGGTCGGAGGCATGGATAACATCTCACGCAGATCCCTGATTTCCGCCGGCCTCGGGGCAGGCCTCGTCGCCGCCCTGCCGGGTGCCGCCGTCGCCGTTTCAACAGCGGACGACGCCGGCCTCCGCACCGATCCCTTTATGCTCGGCATCGCGTCGGGCGAGCCGTGGCCGGACGGCTTCGTGATCTGGACCCGCCTGGCGCTGGATCCCCTGGCCGAGGACGGCTTGGGCGGCATGCCCTCCCGCCAGGTCCCGGTGGCCTGGGAGGTGGCCGAAGACGAGGGCATGCGCACGGTAGTAGCCCGCGGCGTCGAGCAGGCCGGGATCGAAACCGCCCACTCCGTCCACGTGGAACTGAAGGGCCTCAGGCCGGGCCGCGAATACTTCTACCGGTTCCGCAGCGGACGCCACATCAGCGCAACCGGCCGAACCCTGACCGCCCCGGCGCTGCACGAGACGCCTGCGTCCCTGGCCATGGCGTTTGCCAGCTGTTCGCAGTACGAGCACGGCTACTTCACCGCCTACACCCGCCTTGCCGAGGACCACCCGGACCTGGTGCTGCACCTGGGCGACTACCTGTACGAGTACAAGAAGGGCAGCTACGTGATCGGCGGCGGCAACCCGCGCGACCACCAGGGCCCTGAGACTGTGAGCCTTGCCGGCTACCGCCAGCGGCACGCACAGTACAAGTCCGACGCCGACCTGCAGGCAGCGCACGCGATCGCGCCGTGGCTCGTGGTCTGGGATGACCACGAGGTGGACAACAACTGGGCGGACGAGGTTCCCGAGAACCGCGACCCCAACCAGATGAACGACACCACGGAGCGCTTCCGGCAGCGCCGCGCCGCCGCCTTCCAGGCGTACTACGAAAACATGCCGCTGCGGGCTTCATCCGTACCGGCCGGCTTCGACATGAAGATCTACCGCACCATCCAGTGGGGCCAGCTGGCCAACTTCCACATGATGGACACCCGGCAGTACCGCGACGACCAGCTCGCGGGCGACGGCTGGAAGAAGAACGTCGCCGAGCGCCTGGCCGAGAACCGCACCATCACCGGCGCCGAACAGGAGAAGTGGCTGCTGGACGGTTTCCGGAACTCCACCCAGCGCTGGGACATCCTGGGCCAGCAGGTGTTCTTCGCCGAGCGCGACCGCAACCAGGCGCCCGAGATCGATGACGTCTCGATGGACGGCTGGGACGGGTATGCCTCCTCACGCCGCCGCATCACCCAGGGCTGGGTGGACGCCAACGTGCGCAACGCCGTCGTACTTACCGGCGACGTGCACCGCAACTGGGCCAACGATCTCAAGGTGGACTACAAGGATCCCGCTTCCGCCGTGGTCGGCTCGGAACTGGTGTGCACATCGATCACCTCCACCGGCAACGGCACCGGCTCCACCACCGACCCGGTGACGGCCTGGAACCCGCACCTGAAGTTCTTCAACGACAACCGCGGCTACGTGAACACACGCATTACCCGCGATGCGATGACCGCAGACTTCCGGACGGTGGACTATGTCACGACGCCCGGCGCCCCCGTTTCGACGAAGGCCTCGTTCGCGATCCAGGACGGCGTGCCCGGGCTGCAGGCGCGCGGTTAGGCTCGAAAGCCGGTTCCAGCGGAAGGTCCGGCCGGCACACAGGCCGGACCTTCCGCTGCCAGGCGTCCGCTGCCGGAAGCCTAGGGCTGGACGACACTCACTAGTTCTGAACGGCTGCCCGTTTCCAGGTCCTCGGTAAGCACCAGGGCACCGACCTGGGGGCAGTGGTACTTGTGCTCCCGTGCATTCTTTTCAAGCGGAGTCCAGTCGTAGACCTTGACGCAGTCCGTGTAGGTGCCGGATTTTGTGGAGACCGTCTCGCCGACGGCGAGGGTGTCCCGCATATCTTCCGCATAGCCTGCGTAGAACTCCTGCCGGTAGGAGTCACCCACGCGCTGCTCGGCCTTCATCCAGATCCCCGCCTGCGCCCCGTCTTTCCCGTGGAGAAAGCTGCCGGAGTGGTTGATCAAAATCCCATTCCAGAAGTTGTTCACGTCCTCGCCGAAATACCACACGTCGCCGTTTTTGTGCTGCGCCAGATAATCCCGGGTTTCCTCCACGAGCTGCCCGTTCTTGAATTCCCTGTCCAGGTAAATGACGGTCTCAACACCCTCAATGGTCTTGGTCTCCTGCAGGATTTCGATTTCGATCGTCTCGGTGACCTTCCCCTGCTCAACGGTCTCATAGGTCAACTTTTTGCCGACCGGAAGGGCAAAGTATTTGTTCGTGATCTTGGTGCTGAAATCTGCGGGATTGACCTGGGGGGTGTACTCCGCCGCCCTGCTCCTCCTAGTGCTTTCAGTGACAAAAAGTGCCGCCCCGGCCGCTACGAGCAGCACTACGAGAACGGCCAGGAAAATCTTGGTTGGTTGATTCATGACCTTTCCCACTCCTTCTGAGTAGAAATTCCTATTGGGGGTCAGAGCACCTTTGCTTGCCCATGGCCATAGGAGAAAGGTAGTGCAGCCGGTCGCCAACCTGAAGCCCCTCGGCTACCCCTTACTAAGGAGGGTGATCCGTCCACGTTGGGGTATCTCCGGCACGCACTAAAAAAGTAAGTAGCGCCAAGTGTCGTTTTGGGGGTCCAAAACGACACTTGGCGCTACTTAGTTGGGGAGGGGGCGCCTTAATTCGGCAGGCTAACCCGCCAGGCCGGCCACCAGGAAGATCACCGCGGCGATGGCGAAGCCCATCACGCCGATGAGGGTTTCCATCACCGTCCAGGTCTTCAGGGTGGTCTTGACGTCCATGCCGAAGAAGCGGCCCACCAGCCAGAAGCCGGAGTCGTTGACGTGGGAGACCACCACGGAGCCGGCAGCCACGGCAATCACCAGGGCGGCAACCTGCATCCCGTTCAGCCCCGCCAGGGCAACAGCGGGGGCGATCAGGCCGGCGGTGGTGGTAAGCGCCACGGTGGCCGAACCCTGGGCGATGCGCAGGATGGCGGAGATCAGGAAACCGGCGAGGATGAGCGGGATACCCAGGTCGCCCAGGACGTCGGCCAGTGCCTGGCCAATGCCGGAGGTCCGCAGGACGCCGCCGAACATGCCGCCAGCGCCGGTGATCAGGATGACGGAGCAGACCGGGCCCAGGGATGATTCGAGCAACTTCTCAAGCGCGCCCGCGTCCTTGCCCCGCTTGGCGCCCAGCACGAACATGGCCACCAGCACGGCGATCAGCAGTGCCACGGGGGTTTCGCCGAGGGTGCGCAGGACCTGGTACCACTGCTCGTTCTTGACGCCTGCGGGCAGGACGTTGGAGGAAGCCAGGGTGTTCAGCCCGGTGTTCATGAAGATCAGGACCAACGGCAGGAGCAGCAGGCCCACGATGGTGCGGAAGCGCGGCGGGTGCGACTCGGCTTCGGCGGTGGCGTGGCCCAGGATTTCCGGCACGGGAAGGACCAGCTTCTTGCCGGTGTAGAGGCCGTACAGGTAGGCGGTGACGTACCAGGTGGGGATGGCGACGATGAGGCCGGCGATGGTCACCAGGCCAATGTTGGCGTCGAAGAAGGCCGCTGCGGACACCGGACCCGGGTGCGGCGGCAGGAAAATGTGCATCACGGAAAATGCGCCGGCGGCGGGCAGGCCGTAGCGGAGCACTCCCCCGCCCAAGCGGTGGGCCACAGCGAAGACCACGGGCAGCATGACCACCAGGCCGGCGTCGAAGAAGATGGGGAAGCCGAAGATCAGCGAGGCCAGGCCCAGCGCGAACGGGGCGCGCTTTTCGCCGAAGACGCCAATGAGGTAGTCGGCCAGCACCTTGGCGCCGCCGCTGGTTTCCACGATGCGGCCGAGCATCGCGCCCAGGCCCACCAGGAGTGCCACCGTGCCGAGCGTCGTGCCGAAGCCGTTGATCAGCACCGGGACCACCTGGTTTGCGGGGATGCCGGTGGCGAAGGCGGTGGCGAGGCTGACCAGGATCAGCGCCAACAGGGCGTGCATGCGCAGCCTGATGATCAGGAACAGCAGGACGAGGATCGCTGCCGCGGCGATGAGCAGCAGCGGGCCTGCGCCGAGTGTTTGGGTCCATCCTTCGATGGTCATGGTTCTCCTTTGAAGCAGGATTTGTTGGGGGTCAGGGGTGGTCAGGACGCGCTGGGCGCCGGGCCGGAGGAAAGGTGAAGGGCCTGTACGACGGCGGCGACCAGCCGTTCGGGTGACTGCGCGACGTCCAGGCGGAGGCTGCCGGCGTCGAGCTCTTCCTGGCTGAGCGGCTCGAGGGTGGCCAGCTGGCTCGGCAGCAGGGCGGGCGGCATGAAGTGGCCCTCGCGGCCCTGCATGCGCTGGCTGATAAGGTCCGCACCGCCGTCGAGGTGGAGGAAGATGACGCGTCCCTCCGCCTCCGACAGGAGCTGGCGGTAGCTTTTCTTCAGGGCGGAGCAGGTGATGACCGTACTGCGGCCTGCCCGGGCCTGTGCGGTCATCCAGGCGCGGATTTCCTGGAGCCACGGCCAGCGGTCCTCGTCCTGCAGCGGGATGCCCCGGGACATCTTGGCGATGTTCGCGTCCGGGTGGAACTCGTCCGCCTCGGCGCAGGCCCAGCCCAGCTGCCCGGACAGGGCCGCCGCCAAGGTGGTTTTGCCGGACCCGGCGACGCCCATCACCACGAGATGCATGGGTGGATTCTGCATGTTCATACCTCCGGAGAAGACGTCTTTGGCTTTCGAAGAAGCTCGCTGCGTGCCCGTCGTTGCGTGGGCTACGCCATAAGGTATCACCTTTGGAGAAGATAAATACTATCTTTGCGTGTCACAGGTCATACCTTTCCGGTTTTATTCGCTATTCTGGAGGTGCGCTCCGGCGCAGAGAGAGGCGGAAAACATGTCGACGGCGACAGTTGAGGGCGCGGATGAGGCGCACGACGGCGGGGCCTCCCCCGCGATGCATGAGCGCGTTTTGGAGGCGGTCGGCGTCGCCATCGCCTCCGCGAAGCTGGCCCCGGGCAGCAGGCTTACCCTGGAGGGGCTCCAGCAGGAGTACGGAATTTCCCGGACCGTTGCCCGGGACACCATGAAGGTCCTGGAATCGATGAACCTGGTCTATTCGCGGCGCCGGGTGGGCATCGTGGTGCAGGAGCGCCGGTTCTGGAACGTCTTTGACCCCAAGCTGGTGCGCTGGCGGCTGGCCTCGGACCGGCGTGAGGCCCAGTACAGCAGCCTCACGGAGCTGCGCATCGCCGTCGAGCCCATTGCCGCCGCGGGCGCAGCGCGCCGGGCCAGCGCCGCTGAACGCGCCCAGCTTGTTGCCCTTGCGGCGGAGCTCCGGCGCCTGGGCGATGCCGGCGACCTCCAGGGGTTCCTGGCGGCCGATATCGAGTTCCACCAGCTGCTGCTGCGAAGCTGCGGAAACGAGATGTTCCGGGCACTTGAGGGCATGGTCGCGGAGGTGCTGACCAGCCGGACGCAGCAGGGGCTGATGCCGTTCAAGCCGCGGAACGAGGCGCTGCGGGCGCATGAGGACGTGGCTGCAGCCGTGGCGGGCGGGGACACGGCGGCGGCTGAATCAGCAATGCACCACATCCTGGACGAGGTCCGGAACGCGATGGGGCTGCATTAGCGCGGCGGTGCCTCATCAAGGCCCTTCCCGGACACCGGGATCCTGAGTAGCCTTCAAAGTAGGGCTTACGCAAGGGGCCTCCAGCGCCATCCAGGAGATCTGCGAGGTGGAACGATGACCACTACCGGACGTTCAGGTGAAGGGCTCGCCGCTACGGCTGCGCCGGCCGTGGTACCCCGGCGCAAGGGCAGCATCGTGGTCAACTGGCTTACCACCACGGACCACAAGACCATCGGGTACATGTACCTGATCACGTCCTTTGCGTTCTTCTGCATGGGCGGCGTGATGGCGCTGCTGATCCGGGCCGAACTGTTCGAGCCCGGCATGCAGGTCCTGCAGACCAAGGAGCAGTACAACCAGCTGTTCACCATGCACGGCATCATCATGCTGCTGATGTTCGCAACGCCGCTCTTCGCCGGGTTCGCGAACGTGATCATGCCGCTGCAGATCGGCGCGCCGGACGTCGCGTTCCCGCGGCTGAACGCGCTGGCCTTCTGGTTCTTCCTCTTCGGTTCCACCATTGCGGTGTCCGGCTTCATCACCCCGCAGGGCGCGGCGTCGTTCGGCTGGTTCGCCTACGCGCCGCTGTCCGATACCACCTTCAGTCCCGGCATCGGCGGTGACCTGTGGGTGTTCGGCCTGGCGCTGTCCGGCTTCGGCACCATCCTGGGTGCGGTCAACTTCATCACCACCATCATCTGCATGCGCGCCCCCGGCCTGACCATGTGGCGGATGCCGATCTTCACCTGGAACACCCTGGTGACGGCCATCCTGGTGATCATGGCGTTCCCGCCGCTGGCGGCAGCACTCTTCGCCCTCGGCGCGGACCGCCGCTTCGGAGCCCACATCTACGATCCCGAAAACGGCGGCGCCATCCTCTGGCAGCACCTGTTCTGGTTCTTCGGCCACCCCGAGGTATACATCATCGCGCTGCCGTTCTTCGGCATCGTCTCGGAGATCTTCCCGGTCTTCAGCCGCAAACCGATCTTCGGCTACAAGGGCCTGGTCTACGCCACCATTGCCATCGCCGCCCTATCCATGACGGTATGGGCACACCACATGTACGTCACCGGATCCGTGCTGCTGCCGTTCTTCGCCTTCATGACCATGCTGATCGCAGTCCCCACCGGCGTGAAGTTCTTCAACTGGATCGGCACCATGTGGGGCGGTTCCCTGACGTTCGAAACCCCGATGCTCTGGAGCATCGGCTTCCTGATCACCTTCCTGTTCGGCGGCCTGACCGGCATCATCCTGGCGTCCCCGCCGCTGGACTTCCACGTCTCGGACTCCTACTTCGTGGTGGCGCACTTCCACTACGTGGTGTTCGGCACCGTGGTGTTCGCGATGTTCGCCGGGTTCTACTTCTGGTGGCCCAAGTTCACCGGCACCATGCTCAATGAACGCCTGGGCAAGATCCACTTCTGGATGCTGCTCGTTGGCTTCCATGGCACATTCCTCATCCAGCACTGGCTGGGCGTCATGGGCATGCCCCGCCGGTACGCGGACTACCTGGTGGAGGACAACTTCACCTTGATGAACCAGTTCTCCACCTTCAGTTCCTTCCTGTTGGGCGCCTCCCTGATTCCGTTCTTCTGGAACGTCTACATCACCTGGCGGGCGGGGAAGAAGGTCACCGTGGACGATCCCTGGGGCTTCGGCGCCTCGCTGGAATGGGCCACGTCCTGCCCGCCTCCACGGCACAACTTCACGTCCCTGCCCCGGATCCGTTCGGAGCGGCCCGCCCTGGACCTGCACCACCCCGAGATCCGGGTCCGCGAACACGAACCGGTCCACAGCGCGGCGGCGGCAGCCCTGGGCGCGGCGGACATCGGCGAAAAGGACGTCCGGGACCCGGACCCGGACAAGTAGCGAAGCGGCGGCCCGCTGCTAGATGCAGCGGGGCTGGTAGGCCGGATCCGCCGGCCCTGACGTCCTGCCCAGGGCATGGGCAACGATCTGGTGCACCACGGGGTCATTCGGCGTCTGGTCGTGCTCAAACACATCCGCCGGGCACTTGTCCTGGATGGTGATGTTGGTAACCTGCCGCGCCGGGCCGGACAGGAACTGGCTGTTGTAGGGAATCACCACTTCGTCGTAGACGGTGGAAATCACGGTGTAGGACGGCCCGGCAACAGTGTCCCCGATGGAGTTGAGTTCCTGCATGAACGGCGACCCTGCCTGCTGGTCGGCGCACGCCGCGCACCCGAGAGCCGTGTAGTCCGGGTCCGCCACGACGTCCGGCGGAGGAAGAATCACTCCTTCCGTGCCGTGGTTCGAGGGGGCGATGCCAACGAGCTGGTTGACGTTTTTGGCGCCGCCGAGGAAGCCCATGTAGTAGCGGGGCATCATGCCGCCCTGGCTGTGGCCCACGAGGTCCACCTTCTTCGCGCCGGTGGCTGCGCGGACAGCGTCGACAAACGGGGCGAGTTCCTTCGCGGATTCCGCTACCGGCGCGGTGGCGTAGATGCCGTTCGTCTCACCATAGTTAAGCGCAAAGACGCAGTACCCTTCGCTCTTCAGGTACGGCGAGAGGGTGGACCAGTTTTTTGCCATGCTTTCGAAGGTCCCGGGGACCAGGATGACAGGGTAGGGGTGCTCGGCGGACGGCTTGCAGGACCAGTCGTTGGCGCCGGGCGGGGAAATTTCGACGACGTCCGCCTGGGCGGGTGCCGCGGCGAGGGAACCGGCCAGGACGGCAGTCGCGGCCAGGGACAGTGCCTTTTTGAGCAGTGACATATAAACCTCTTCGTTTGCGTGTCAGCGGGATGGGCCGGGCATGAGCCGGAGCTTGTGCTGCGGGCCGCGTTCCTGCCCGGACCCTTTAAAGGCTAGGCAGGACCGGGCGGCCGCGGCGGGTTCTGCACGAACGTGCGGCCGGGACCGCCCGCCGTTTGCACTGGGCGCGGCCAGGTTCAGGGGGCATTCCACAAGCGTTGTTACTAATCAGTAGCTTTTTCTGCCGGTACTGCCGTCGCATCGCCGTTCATGGCCGCTGCACGTCTGTGCACGGACCGCCGTGTCTCTCAGGCATCGCCATTTTCCGGATGGTGCCGGTCCGCGAGGACGCGGACCAGGTTGGCATATCCTTCCGGCCCGCCGGAATCCTCATGGGACAACGGTTGGCGCCGCCCACGCACTGGAGCTCGCCGCAAGCCAGTTCGGCCGGCCCGAGCAACTCAACCTGATGAGTCCAGCCGTCGCCGAAGTCGTACTCGTACTCACAGGCCCTGCCCGGCTTCCGGGGATCCATCAGGTCGGAAAGGACGACGGCGGAGGCCGTCTCTGCCTCCAACCCCTCCGTTGCGTCGCGGGGCCCTGCAACCACGCGCCCGTTCCCGCGGGGATCTACGCACCTGACGGCGTAAAGGTGGCGGTCCTCCCAGCCGAAGGCCGCCTGCACGGCAAGATGGAACTCTTCCACTGTCAGGGCGGCGGGAAACGCGCAGGCGGCGCCAGATCCCTGGCTCGGTGTCTTCAATGCTGATGCGGAGCGGGGACGCGTGCGGCGGACCGCATAGGGCCATCTTTCCAGAGCCGGAGAAGGTCCTGCAGCGCTGATCTGGCAGCACAGCCGGGTTAAGCAAAAGCAGGGCCGGTCAGCTGACCGGCCCTGCTTTTTCAAAATTCGAAACCCGAAGGCCCCAGATTCCCTAATGAATTAGAGGGCCTGGATGTTGGTGGCCTGGGGACCCTTGGGGCCCTGCTCGGTGTCGAAGGAAACCTTCTGGTTCTCTTCGAGGGAGCGGAAGCCGTTGGAGTTGATCGCAGAGTAGTGTGCGAAAACGTCCTGTGAGGAGTCATCGGGGGAAATGAAGCCGAAGCCCTTTTCAGCGTTAAACCATTTGACGGTACCAGTAGCCATTATTTTTGTCCTTCGTGAAGGTGGAGGGAAAGTCCCGACTTTCGGGCCCTCCGGTGTGGGGTGTTCAAAACCGCTACTTCAGAAGAACGCGGACTTTCGACCGCGCGTACTGCCTGAACTACCAACTGCATAAACACAACAACAGGATCAACACTACAGGAGATTTGGAGCAGCACTTACCACGGCACCCATCCGGGCATATCCTGCCAGCAGCAGATCCTGTCCGCCTCTTGACCTGCGGGAGCAAACCATGGAGATACCGCAACGGGTGAACACCCTGGTGATCGGGGCCGGGCAGGCCGGCCTTGCTACCAGCTACTGGCTGACGCGGCACGGCGTGGAGCACCAGGTGCTGGAGCGGCGGGATGCCTTGGGCGGGGCATGGCAGGACCGCTGGGATTCGTTCTACCTGAACACGCCCAACTTCTCCTTCATGCTGCCGGGCCTGACCTACGACGGTCCCGAGCCTGACGCTTTCCTCCCCCGCGACGCCGTCATCAACCTGTTCCGTGATTACGCTCAGCGGATTTCGGCGCCGGTGCGGCTGGGCACCGAAGCCACCCGGATTGGCCGGGCTGACGGCGGATTCAGCGTGGAAAGCACAGGCGGGCAGTTCGCGGCACAGAACGTCGTGCTGGCGAACGGAGCCTTCCAGCTGCCGCGCATCCCGGCGGCGTCGGCCGGCCTTCCCCCGCATGTGCTCCAGCTGCACAGCCACGAGTACCGCAATCCGCAGCAGCTGCCGGACGGCGCAGTGCTGGTGGTGGGCACCGGACAGTCAGGCGGGCAGATTACCGAGGACCTGCTGGCGGCCGGCCGGGTGGTGCACCTGGCTGTCTCAACCTGCCCCGAGGCGCCGCGCCGGTACCGGGGCCAGGACGTCTTCCACTGGATCCTGCAGGTCAACCTGCACGGGCCCGAGCACGGCATCAACGGTTTCCAGGTGGACCAGCTCCCCTCCCCCGCGGCGCGTTTCCTGTGCAATCCGCTGGTTTCCGGCAACGACGGCGGCCACAGCATCCGCGTGCGGGACCTGGGCCGCCGCGGCGTCCGGCTGCACGGCCGCTTTGAGGGAATTGACGACGGCGTCCTCACCTTCAGCGACGACCTCCCCGAACGCCTGGCGTTGGTTGAGGCAGGGTTCGGCCAGCGCCTGAAGCTGATGGCGGACGCCTACATCGCCGCGGCCGGCATCGATGCGCCGGCCCCGGAAACGCCGCGGACCGATTCATGGCTCCCCCCGGAATCCGGGGCACGGCTGGACCTGGACGCGGAGGGCATCACGGCAGTCATCTGGGCCACCGGGTACGGCCTGGACTTCAGCTTCCTGGACATCCCGGTGCTGGATGAGTGGAACTACCCCCGGCACTCCCGGGGCGTCACGGACGTCACCGGCCTGTACGCCGTCGGACTGCCCTGGCTGACGAGGCACGCCTCGGCCACCCTGGCACTGGTGGGCGACGACGCCAAATACGTGGCCGGCCACATCGCCGGCCTGGGCGGCTGAAGCCGTGCGAACGCACCCCTTGCCAACAGCCGGCCCCGGCGTAGGGTTCCTTCCATGAAACCGATTCGGGTCATCCTGCTGCCGGGCGCCGTCCTCCCCGCCGATGAGGCCTACGGCCCGCTGATTGAAGCCCTGGGACCCGATGTGCAGGCGGTCGCCAAGGACCTGGAGCTCTACGCGGACGACGAACCGCCGCCCGGCTGGAGCCTGGACACCGAGATCGACGGCGTGCTGCGGGAGGCTGATGCCCTCGGATGGGAGACCTTCCACCTTCTCGGGTACTCCGGCGGCGGCGCGGCTGCCCTGGCCTTCGCCGCAAAACATCCTGACAGGCTGCTCAGCCTGGCACTGCTGGAGCCCGCCTGGGCCGGGAACTGGGACTGGAGCCCTGCCCACACCGAACTCTGGAAACAGTACGAGCGGCTGGAAACGCTCCCGCCCGAGCAGTTCATGCCCGCCTTCATGAGGCTGGGAGTGAGGCACGACGTCGTCCTTCCGCCCCCGCCGCCCGGTGCCCCGCCCCCGTGGATGGCCAAGCGGCCCGCGGGTATCAAGGCCTTCCTGCGGACCTTCAAGAGCTACCACCTGGACAGGGCCCGCTTGGCCGCCTTTCAACCGCCCGTGTTCTTCGCCCTGGGCGGCCTGAGCAACCCTGATGACTACGGCGAGATCGCCGCCCGGCTGGCCCGGGTGTTCTTCCCGGATTTCCATCTGGAAGTGTTCCCCAAGCGCCACCACTTTGATCCTCCCCACCGGATCGAGCCCAAGCGGCTGGCTGAATTGCTCCGGCGGCACTGGGAGCAGGCGGAGACAGGTTGATACTTATCTTCGGACCCTTCCTTTTGCGACAATTGCTACGGAGGCAGGCATGACTACTATTCCGCACCGTGAGCTACGCAATAACAGCAGTAAAATCCTTGAGCGCGTCAAGAACGGCGAAACTATCGACGTCACCAACAACGGCGAGGTCGCGGCAACGTTGATCCCTCCTTCGGCGTCTCCCTTTGAACGGCTCCTGCTGGCGGGCCAGGTCCGGCCTGCAAAGGCCGGTCCCGTCGACTTCCGTTCCTTGCCGCGTATGACTTCGCAGGCCAGCACTGCTGAAATTTTGGACGATCTTCGCGGGGACCGTTGATCATCTATGTGGACACCTCTGCTGTCCTTAAGCTGGTGATCGCCGAAGACGAATCAGCGGCGACTGCCGGCTACCTGTCGGCAGCGGCCTCACAGGGGGACGTACTGGCCGCCTCCATGCTCCTCTACACTGAGCTTCACTGCGCGGGGCGCCGCCGTGGAATACCGGGCGAACTCATCAACACGGCACTAAGCGGAATCAACCTTGTGGACGTTTCACGTCCGGACCTCATGTATGCGGCAGCGCTGCCCGGCAAGCTGCGGAGTGCCCATGCCATCCACCTGGCCACCGCAATCCGGCTGCAGGCGGATGTCCTGGTCGCCTACGATGCGGAACTACTCGCAGCAGCGGTAGAGGCAGGCCTCGCCGTCCAATCACCTGCGTGAGGGCACCTGTGCTTCATCCGGAATACATCCTGTTCGCGCCGCCGAAAATTGTCGGAGGTAACGTGCAGCTTAGGGCTCATCCGTCGTCCGCCCGCCTGCCCAATCCAAGGACGCCATGGATTTCTATGGCACTCCTCCGGGCACCGTGGTGCTCGCCCTCTTCCACAACGCGGTGCTGGACACTCCGGGCTGTTCTGGGGCGGCTGACCGATGAAGAGTCGGAACTGTATGACGCACTCCGCAGTGACGCTTACGCCCCCGGCATTCGGCTGGAGCAGGAGCTGATCCGCTGGGACTGGGCGCTGGCGCAATTGAGCCTTGCTAAACCCGGTGATTGAGCCTGGCACAGTATCCAGAGGAATTCTTTCGCCTCAACCGTCCTTACTGCCCGGAATATTGATACTTTTTGATTGCCGCTCCGCAATAGGCGGGCCGGGGGGACCCATCGTTTTCGGATTCGAAAGGCATCACTCATGAGCACACCTCAGTATCAGCCGCAGTACCAGAGCTACCCGCAGCCAACCATGCAGGCCAAGACCAACACGCTGGCCATTGCAGCGCTGATCTCGTCATTCTTCGTCAGCCTGCTCGGCATCATCCTGGGGCACATCGCCCTGAACCAGATCAAGACCACCGGTGAAGGCGGCCGCGGCCTGGCAATCGCCGCCCTAGTGATCGGCTACTTGTCGCTGGCGCTCGCCGTCATCATCATCATCGTCGTCTTCGCGTCGGCTGCCGCTTACCAGGGCTGACCGCAGAAAAGGAGACCCGTGCCCGGACATTCCGGGCACGGGTCTCCTTTTTGCCCGCTTACGGCAAACTTCCGGCAGTGCGTTGACGCGGCCGTGCTCCTATTGGCCATGACCGGCTGGATGGTGGCCCGGCCAAATCATTTTGAGTGCGGACCCATCCGCAATGCGATACAGCACGAATTGCTGGCATAACCCTTTGGGGCAGGCAGGTAAAAACAACCAGCTAAACCCATAAACCCATATCGCATTCAGGAGAAACACCATGGCAACACACACGAACACCGGCACTGCAACCCGCACCAACGTGCAAAAGGCATCACTGGCCGTAGGTGCTGTATTCCTGCTGGTCGGAATCCTGGGATTCGTTCCGGGCATCACGGCCAACTTCGAACAGCTGCACTTCGCCGGCGCGCATTCCGAGGCAATGCTGCTGGGCCTCTTCCAGGTCTCCGCCCTGCACAACATCGTCCACCTGCTCTTCGGCGTTGCCGGCATCGTCCTGGCCAAGACCGCCGGCGGCGCCCGCTCATTCCTGCTCTACGGCGGCATCATCTACCTGGTCCTCTTTGTCTACGGCCTGGTTGTCCCGCAGGATTCGGCCGGCAACTTCGTCCCGCTGAACGCCTTCGACAACGGCCTGCACCTGCTGCTCGGCGCCGGTATGGTGGCCCTGGCCCTGGTCCTCACCAAGGGCCACAGCAGGACCCACGCTAAAGGCACCGTCTAAAGGCACCGTCCGGGCGACGCCCGCACAACCGAATCCAGTAATGCCCCCGGCCGCAGCCTTCGCTGCAGCCGGGGGCATTGCCGTTTGAGCTCCCGTCCACTATTCGAGGCTGGGCACCTCGGCCAGGGCGGCAGGCCCGAGTATTCGGTTGAAGCCCCACCGACGAAAGCCAGGCGCGCTGACAACTATCGCCGAACACCCGCGCATGGAGCGGCTGGGTGGTGGTCACAGACCATCGCCACCGTGTTTGCCCTCCTCGCTACTGACCCATGCGACGGGCCCTCGCAGGGGCCACAGGCCCGGGCTGCTCCTGTAAACTTGTTGCGTCACAACGCCCCGGTTTCCTGAGCGGAAACCCAGCGTTGGGACAGGCTCCGGGCTCAGCCGGGGTGTACACCGGGGGGAAGACAAGATCGCGTGACAACGGACGGGTTCACTTGTTCGCTCAAGCCTGACGGGGGCGTAAGGAATGGCTTGGGGGCCACTGTGGCGCCCGCCAGCCGGGACGCTGGATCTTGTCCGCGGGAGCGCAGCCTGCGAAACGTGCACTGCGTCAATGCCCTTCAGCACCTCAGCCAATCGGCTGGTCCCGCCGCTGCGAACTTCTTCTGGTTTACCGTCAAGCTGCCCAACCCGTCCGTGCAGGTCCTGAGGAGGACACCATGCCATTCCCGAAACGACTCCTGAGCGCGCTTGGCGCCCTCGCGGTTGCAGCCGCTGCAGTGCCGGCAGCCGTGCCCGCTGCTGCAGCGCCCTTCACGGTGGCTCCCGGCCAGCAGGACCAGGGCGGCGCGGAACGGTACCTGATCAGCTTCTCCCCGGGCGCCGACGTCGCCCATGAGGCCCAGGCCCTGCGCTCCCAAGGCGTGGCCGTGGGAAAAACCTTCTCCGCCGCGGTACGGGGTGCAGTCATCACAGCCACCAAGGGGCAGGCCGCTGCCCTCGCCCGCTCGCCCCGGATTGCGGCCATCGAGGTGGACGGGCCCGTTTCGCTGGACGAGACCCAGCAGTCGCCGCCGTGGGGGCTGGACCGGATCGACCAAAAGGCGCTCCCGCTCTCCGGCACGTTCACGCCGCCTTCCTCCGGCGCCGGCGTCAACGCCTATGTCATCGATACCGGCGTGCTGGCTGCCCACTCGGATTTTGGCGGCCGGGTCGCGGCTGGCTGGACTTCCGTCGCGGACGGCGTGGGCAGCAGTGACTGCAACGGACACGGCACGCACGTCGCGGGAACCATCGCCGGCAGGACGTTCGGAGTGGCGAAGGCCGCCACCATCGTTCCGGTCCGCGTCCTCGATTGCGAAGGTTCCGGCTACGATTCGGACGTCGTCGCGGGCCTTGACTGGATTGCTGCGCATCACGCCGCCGGGACGCCCGCCGTCGCAAACCTCAGCCTTGGCAGCGGCGGCAACAGCGTGGTGGACGCGGCGGTCCGGGGCGTCATCGGTGACGGCGTCACGACAGTCGTGGCCGCAGGCAACACCGGGGTGGATTCCTGCACCCGGTCACCCGCACGGGTGCCCGAGGCGCTGACGGTGGCCGCCAGCGATTCCTCGGACCGCCAGGCGTGGTTCTCGAACCACGGCAGCTGTGTTGACCTCTACGCGCCCGGGGTCGGCATCCAGTCAGCCGGGCACACCTCGACGACGGCCACCGCCACTTTGAACGGCACGTCCATGGCAGCCCCGCACGTTGCGGGTGCTGCGGCTGTAGTCCTGTCCCAAAACCCCGGGCAGACGCCGGCAGGAGTTTCCGCGGAAATAACCTCGGCTGCCGTCCCGGACGTTATCGCCGGCGCGTCACCGGGCACCCCGAACCGCCTGCTCAACACAGGCCGTGATGCCTGGCTGCCTGCTCCTGTGGCGGCAGCACGGGACTTTACCGGCGACGGCCTGGCCGACCTGCTGGCCCGGGACACCGACGGCACCCTCTGGACCTACCCCGGCACCGGC